>CBDUPT010000001.1:0-32313 GCA_965369165.1 uncultured Flavobacteriales bacterium
TGAGTTGGGCACCTACTGCTTCTTTTTGGGCTTCAACTAATACAGGATCAATACACCCTTCAACTTTAACTGATAATGTTGGTATTGGTGTTAATAATGCTTCTTCACCATTAACAATTAACACAAAAGCCGGAACTGAAATTGAATTTGCTGGAGGTTTTAATTCAGATATTTCAGCCCCATCTCAGTTAAACCTTATTTCAGGTGGTCTATCATTATTTGAGGCGACTCATTTTAATTTTTATACAGCATCTACTAACAGGATGACCATCTTAAATAATGGTAATGTTGGGATAGGAACAACAATTCCAAGTAGAATTTTAGATATTCAAACAAGTACTTCTACAGTTAGCGAAGCTTTAAGGGTTATAAATACAACCTCTACAAATTCAGAAAGTCATGGTATTAGAGCTGAGGCAAGTGGAGCTCCAAATACTAATGAAGGTATTTGGTCTCAAGCCACAGGAGGAAATTATAGTAAAGGACTTTACGCAAGAGGATCTGCTGGAAATTTTGAATCTGTGGGAGTTGAAGTTGATGCCTATGGATCTACAAATAACTATGGATTAAAAGCAGATTTGCAGTTTGCAACAACAGGCTCATCCCGTGCTGTTTATGGTAATGCAAGAGGTTCTGGTAGTACAAATAATTATGGTGTTTATGGTATAGGTAGAGAAGCTGTAAATAATTATGGTGTATATGGAAGTGCTTATAATGGTACTAATAATTGGGCTGGTTATTTTGAGCAAGGAAATGTTCATATCCAAAATGATTTAGGTATTGGCACAACAACGCCAAACACATCTTTAGATGTTGCAGAGGATATAAGTGTGAAGGAACACCTTATTCCTATTTCTATAACTGCAATATCAAATATGGGAGGAACACAAGGGAAATCATTTCTTAATTTCAATAGTGCTCCAGGAAATTTTACAATTTTTGGAATAGCCAATGGGGTTGATGGAAAAATATTAAGACTTTATAATTCTACAAACTTTAATATGACTTTGGCAAATGAGCAAACTTCTAACACAGCACAGAATAGAATTCTTACAATGTCTGGATCGAATGTTTCAACTATTGGAACAGGAGTTATTACACTTCAATATAGTGCAAATCAGCAGAGATGGATTGTAGTTTCAATTGTTCAGTAAAGAGTAATTTAAAGAAGTCGATAAAAAAATGAATATAGGTTATAATATATAAATTAAAGAGGTTAAAACATTATTAATATGAAACGTATACATTTAATATCTATAATTACATTATTATTTATAAGTACTTGTTCTTTTAGCCAAACTACTATCTCAAGACAAGTAATTGGTAGTACAGGGTCTTATTCTGTAGGAACCTCTATGACTATTTCTTCAACAGTTGGTGAAGCGGTGGTTCAAAGTTTATTCTCGGTAAATAGAATATTAACACAAGGCTTTCAGCAGCCAGAAGGTGAAAATGATTCTATTGTTACTTATGAGGTAATTAACGAATCTTGTCCCGGGGCGAAAAATGGGTCTATTTACATAGAGAATGTTTTAGGTTGTCCAGGACCATATTCAGTTGACATTAGTTTGGTGGGAGATACTGTAAATGTTCTTGGAGCAGATACTCTTAGTACAGGAATGTATAATGTAACTATATATGGAAGTAATAATTGTTCATATACAATTCAAATATTTGTTGGATTAGATAGTGATGAAGATTGTACATTGAAATTTTATACAGGAGTAACACCTAATGGAGATGGAAAAAATGATGTATGGATAATTGAAAATATTGAACTATTTCCAGACAATGAAGTTAGAATATTTAATAGGTGGGGAGAACAAGTTTGGAAAGGTGAAGGATACGACAACTCTAAAGTCGTATGGCCAGGAGGTGAAGGGTCAACATTAAATGGAGGTATAGGTGAGGAGTTTGGAACAGCAACTTATTTTTACGTTGCAGATGTTAGTGGTAAAATTTATAAAGGTTGGGTAGAATTAACTCGATAAAGAAATAAAGAAACGATGAAGAAGATACTTTTTATAATAACGATTCTTATTACTATACAAGGTTTTGCTCAGCAAGATCCACAGTATAGTTTATATATGTTTAATCCTCTTGGGGTTAATCCTGGGTATGCTGGAAGTAGAGAGGTTTTAAGTGCTGTACTGGTTCATCGTAGCCAGTGGGTTGGCTTAAAAGGAGCGCCAGAAACCCAAGTACTATCTTTGAATACTCCATTAAAAAATAAAAAAATGGGTGTTGGTTTGCAAATAGTAAACGATAAAATAGGCCCTAGAACTACTCAGCACCTATCTGCATCATATGCATATCGTTTAAAATTAGGTAGAGGTAAATTGGCATTTGGATTAAGAGCTGGTATGATTAACTATAATTATGATTGGAATAAGATCGAATATAAAGATGAAGAGGATGCTATTCCTACAACTGCTCCTGAAAGCTTTATTAAACCTAATTTTGATTTTGGAATTTATTATAATACTAAAACCTTTTATATGGGTGTTGCTATAGATCATTTAAATCGAGCTGAATATAATTTATTATCTGCATCTGATACTGTTTCTTCTGTTGCAAAACAAAGTGCAAATTTTACAGGAACAATTGGTAAAGCGTTTATATTAAATGATAATCTTGTATTAAAAACATCGTTGTTAATGAGAGCGGCAAATGCTTCAGGTAATATTGACATTAATGGTAGTCTTTTAATTAAAAATAAAGTATTATTTGGGTTAACTTTGAGGTCTTCTCAAGCATTTGTTTTAATGACTGAATTTAATATTACTAAGAATTTACGCTTAGGAGCAGGGTATGATTTTGATGGGACTGAAGTTGCTAAAACTACATCAGGATCTTTTGAGATATTTTTGGGTTATGATGTAGGAATATTTAAATCAAAAATTGTGTCTCCAAGATATTTTTAATAAGGAATGGTAAAAAGTACAATTATAAAAATAGGCGTTTTTCTTGCTATATATGTGACTTGTATAGGGGTATCATTTGCTCAATTAAATAGAGCGAATAAATATTTTGAGCAAGAAAATTATAGTGATGCGATAGCTTATTATCAAAAGGTTTTAAAGAAAAATAATGACGATAAAGTGGCAAATCAAAATATTGCCTACGCTTATCGTAAGTTAAAAGATTATCAAAATGCAGAAATTTATTTTGCTAAGGCTATAGAATTAAATCCAACTGAAAGCTCAAATTTTTTATACTATGGGCAGACATTAAAAAATAATAATAAGATTAATAAAGCAAAAATTCAATTTGAAAAATTTGTAGAAAAAAATCCAAAAAGCTTCATAGGAAAGCTGATGATTCAATCATGCGGAGACATTTCAGAGTGGGAGTCAGAAGAAAAAGAGTTTGAAGTAGAGATAGTTCAAAACATCAATTCTAAAAATTCTGATTTTTGTCCTTTAGTTTATAAAAATGGGTTAGTATTTGTTTCAGAAAGAGGGCTAGATTTGGTAAATGAAAATAATAGCTCATTTTCTAACAAACCTTATTTATCAATTTTTTATGCTGAAGAGAGTAAAGAATATGAAAAAGCAAAAAGATTTTCTACTCAATTAAATAGCGCCTACCATGATGGGCCAGTATCTATTTCCGGAGATAAAATTTATTTCACAAGAGTAAATAAAAAAGAGTTAGGGAAAAGCTATGTAAATCGACTTAAGATTTATTCAGCAACATTAGATGGTAAAAAATGGAAGGATATAACTCCATTTGAGTACAATAATAACGATTATTCTGTCGCACATCCATGGATTTCAGAAGATGGTTCTAAATTGTTTTTTGCATCTGATATGTCTGGTGGTCAGGGAGGGATGGATATTTATGTGTGTCATAAAAATGGAGAATCATGGGGTAAGCCTCAGAATTTAGGAACGAAAGTTAACACGTCAGAAAATGAAGTTTTTCCTTACTATAGAAAAGGATTACTGTACTTTTCTTCTGATGGGCATTCAGGTTACGGAGGTTTAGATATATTTTCTTCTAATGAAGAAGGTAATTGGCAAGAGATTGTTAACCTTAAGTCTCCATTAAACTCATCAAAAGATGATTTCGGAATTTTTTATAAAGATGATGAAACAGGTTATTTTTCTTCAGATAGAGAAGGTGGTGTTGGAAGTGATGATATATATAGCTTTAAGTGGCACAGTTTATCACCAAAAACGGAAGTTTCAGGGTTGTTGGAGTATGAAAAATTAGGTGTTGCTGGGGCAAATATTAATTTACTTGATGAAGAAGATAATATAATCAAAACAGTAGTTACAGATGAGTTTGGGAAATTTAAATTTGATAAATTAGATTTAGATGAAAATTATTTATTAGCAATTGATTCTGAAGATGATAGTTTTCTCGATAAGGTGAAACTATTTTTCACAAACTCTAAAGGGCAAAAAGTTATCCAAGCCAATAAAGTTGCAAAGGGGAAATTTAAGTTTCAAGCGCTACCATATGCATACTATGATGAACTTGAACTTTTAGTAGAAGAAGATGAGAGCTTATTTACAATAAGCGTTTTTGGTCAGGTTTATGAAAAATTACCTGGAGATTATTCTGGAGGTATGGATGTTTGGGTGGTAGATGACGAAGGTAATATCATTGGGAAAGCTAAAGCGGATAAAAATGGAAAATTTAGATTTGATAAGCTATCTCCAGATGAAGAGTATTTGTTTATGCTTTCTGAAGATGATGAAAACTTAAATGTTATAATTATTGATGAAAATGGGAATGTGTTAGAATCTACCAAACGATTAATGGATGCTAAATACAGGTATATCAGATTAGATTCTGATGAGAATGTAATTACATTAATTAATGAAGTAGATGAAGTAATTAAAATTGCTGAAAATGAAAACTTTGTTATTTCTAAAATATTATATGAATATCGTTCTGCAGATATTAGTGAGGCAGCAGCAAAAGAATTAGATAAACTTGTTCTTATCTTAAAAAAGAATAAAGATGTAGGAGTTGAATTGAGTTCACATACGGATTCTAAAGGAACAGATTCTTATAATTTAGAGTTATCACAAAAAAGAGCAAACAATGCTGCTGAATATATGAAATCTAAAGGGATAGAAGAAAATAGAGTGATGGGTAAAGGTTATGGAGAAACTCAACCAGTTGCTCCTAACGAATTACCTAATGGGAAAGATAACCCTGAAGGCAGAGCGAAAAACAGAAGAACTGAGTTTAAGGTAATAAAGTTAAAGTAGAGTTGTGAAGAAGATATTTCTTGTAGGGTTATTAGCAATAAGTTCATTAGTGACTTTTGCTCAGCAAAGTAATATTAAGTTTAGGCACTTAACAATTAAAGACGGGCTCTCGCAAAGTGATGTTAGTTCTATTTTACAAGATGATAAAGGGCTAATGTGGTTTGGAACTCAAGATGGACTTAATGTTTATAACGGCTTTAATTTCAATGTGTTTTCTCACGATTTATCAGATTCTAATTCAATTTCAAATAATTTTATAAGAGCTGTTTTACAAGATAGTAGCGGACTGATATGGGTTGCTACAGAAAGTGGGTTAAATGTTTTTGATAGAGGCTCTTATGCTTTTAAAACAGTTTTTAAAACCAAAACAAAACACAATACTTGGGCATTAACTGAAACAAAAAAACACATTTGGGCAGGAACAGAAAAAGCTTTAATCAAAATTGACAAATATACTTTAAAGGCAAGTAAAGTTAATTTAAACCTTAGTACTCTCTCTCAAAAACTAAAGGTTAGAAAATTAACTTATTTAGAAAAAACTCGAGATATCTTAATTGCAACAGAAGGTAATGGATTAATAAAATATAATATTGATTTAAAAGAGTCGGAACAATTTTATCAAGATAATAGTTTACTTAAAAGCGATGTGGTTTGGGATGTTTTGGTTGATACGGAATCTAAAATTTGGATAGCCACAAATCAAGGAATTAATTTTTATGATTTAAAATCTAAACGATTAAAGTCTGACTCTAGATTAGACAAAATTGTCGGAAACAAACTTATTAAATGTATTTATGAAGATAAATCTGGAATACTTTGGTTAGGAACCGAAGCCAATGGATTATATAAATATGCTTCTTATAATAATGTTGATCATTACGTATATAATGCAAATGTGTCTACAAGCTTAAGTAGTAATAAAGTAAATACTATTTATGAAGATAACTCTGGTATTATATGGGTAGGAACTCAATCTGGAGTGGATAAATTTGATAAGCAGAAACAATTTTTTAAGCATTATCAATATTGGCCAAACAAGGTCAACTCCATTAATAGTAATATGGTTTGGTCTATCTTTCAAGATAATGGAGATTTCCCTTCATTGTGGGTAGGGACAGATAAAGGAATTAGCATTTTCGATAAAAGCACTGGAGATGTTAGTCATATTACTCCAACTTTTAAAAGTTCAGACTCTAAAAATACTGGAGTATATTCATTTTGTAAGGATTATTCAGGGAAAATAATCGCAGGTACAGATGGCGGTGCTTTTGAGGTAATTAATAATAGATTAGTTCCAGTTGGAGGTATTTTTAATGAGAAAAACACTTATAGAACCTATACTATTTTTGAAGATAATCAAAAGCGATTGTGGTTAGGTACAAAAGAAGGCCTGGTTGTAATTAGTAAAAACAGGAAAGAATTTAAACATATTATTAGTAGTGATTCTGCCGGAGCATTGTCTAGCGATGTTGTCAGAGCTATAACTCAAACCAAAGCTGGAACAATATGGATTGGTACAGATGGAGGAGGCTTATGTAAAGTAATTGAAGAGGAAAATAGAGTGTTTAAATTTAAAAGTTATACTCGAGATTCTGACAATCCTAAATCCTTATCAAATAATACAGTACTAAGTATTCATGAGGATAAAAGCGGAAAATTGTGGATAGGTACTTTTGGTGGTGGATTAAATGTTTTTAACCCTAAAACAGAGAAATTTTTCGCATACACTGAGAAGAATGGGTTATCTAATAATGTTATTTATGGAGTTGCTGAAGATAAAAAAGGCAACTTATGGATGAGTACAAACAAAGGAATCTCTCAATTTTTTATAAAGCGAAAAAAGTTTAGAATTTTTGAAGAAAGTGACGGGTTACAAAGTAATGAGTTTAACACTGGAGCATACTTTCAAAGCTCAACTGGCGAATTATTTTTTGGTGGAATAAATGGATTTAATGCTTTTTATCCTGAAGATATCCATATTAATAAATCAAAACCAAAACCAATAATTACTAATTTTTACTTATTTAATAAGCCTGTTAAAGTTGGTGAAAAAGAAATATTAAAGAAGCATATTTCTGAGCTAGATGTAATTGTTTTAAAACATCGTCAAAATGTTATTTCTTTTGAGTTTGCTTCTTTACATTATTCTTACCCCCTTAAAAATTTACATAAATATAAGCTTGAAAACTTTAATGAAGAATGGGTTGAAATTGGAAATAGTAGAAGAGCAAATTACACCAATTTAGACCCAGGGGAGTACGTTTTTAAAGTAATGGTAGCTAACAGTGATGGGATTTGGAGCGATGAGGTTGCAAAAGTTAGGGTAATTGTTGAGCCTCCTTTTTGGAGAACTTGGTGGTTTATTTTAATCGTGTATATTTTACTTCCCTTATTATTAGTTTACGTATTTGTTCGTTATAGAATTAACCAAGTTAAACGACAAAAAATGTTACTAGAGCTTCAGGTGAAAGAACGTACACAAGAAGTAACTAGGCAGAAAGAGTTGTTAGAGAAGGAGAAAGAAAAAACAGAAAAATTACTCTTAAATGTTTTGCCGGCTGAAACAGCTGAAGAACTTAAATCTAAAGGAAAAGCAACAGCTAGGAGTTATCGAATGACCTCAATAATGTTTACTGACTTTAAAAGCTTTACTCAGATTGCAGAAGTAACCAAACCACAAGAATTAGTTGCTGAATTAGATGGTTACTTTGTAAATTTTGATGAGATTATTGAGAAGTATGATGTAGAAAAAATCAAGACTATAGGAGACGCATACATGTGTGCAGGAGGTATTCCTATTAGAAACAAGAGTAACCCTATAGATACTGTTTTAGCAGGATTAGAGATTCAGCGTTTTATGAAAACGTACAATAAGATTAGGACTAAAAATGGAGAATCTGCCTGGGGTTTAAGGGTAGGTATACATACAGGTAACGTGGTGGCAGGAGTTGTTGGTATAAAACGGTTTGCTTATGATATTTGGGGAGATAGTGTAAATATTGCAAGTAGAATTGAAGCAGCAAGTTCTGTAGGGAAAGTTAATATTTCAGGAGCTACTTATGAGTTAATAAAAGAATTTTTTACTTGCGAGTACAGAGGTAAGATAAAGGCTAAAAATAAAGGGAATATTGATATGTACTTTGTACATTCAATAAAACCAGAGTTATCAATTGATGGGAAAGGGGTTGAACCTAATGAACTATTCCAAAAATATGTTGATTTACATATTTATAGTGGAATTAATTATCGTAAAGCTGAAAAGTATATTGTAAAACGTTTAAAGAAAGAGTTGCCAGATAATTTACATTATCATGATTTAAGGCATACAACTGATGTTTGTGCTGCAGTAGAGCGTTTAGCATTAATGGAAGGAATTGAGGGTGATGATATCTTCTTATTAAAAACAGCAGCGCTTTATCATGATGCCGGTTTTGTACATCAATATGCTAATAATGAAGATATCGGAGCTGCATTAGCAAGAGAAGTGTTGCCACGTTTTGGATATACAGAAGACCAAATAAATACGATTTGTAAGCTAATACAAGCTACTAAAGTGCCGCAAAAGCCTAGTAATCATTTAGAGCAAATTATTTGTGATGCTGATTTAGATTATTTAGGTGGAGATGAGTTTCATTTTATTGCAGATAAGTTGAAGCGAGAATTAATGGAACGTGATATTGTACAATATGATAAACAGTGGGATGAATTACAAATTAAGTTTTTAACTGCTCATACTTATTTTACTAAAACTGCAATTCGTTTACGCCAAGCAAACAAGCTAGAACGAATACAGGAAATAAGAGATAGATTGAAAGATTACAAGTAGCCAAAATATTATTTAATTAGTAATATGCTTAAAAATTTATTCTATACTTTTTTGTTTATTATCAGTTTAACATCATGCGTTAAAAATGAGTATCAAGATGATGAAATAGACCCCACCTACGTTTATGGGAGTGTGAGAGATTATAAGACAGGAGAACCAATAGAAGGAGTTAATTTAAAAATAAGTATTGGAGATCCAGAATCGCCATTCGGATATTGGGTTTATGACAGTGTAATTACAAATTCGGAGGGTTATTACGAAATGAAGTTTGATACTTATTCTGATTATTGGTTATCGATAGCTCCAAATGAAAAATCGTCTTTACCAATTATAACAGCAGGTAAGCAGGGTTATTATGATAGTTTTTTTTATGTTTATCCTGAAGATATTCAAAAGATTGATTTCAAATTAATAAAAAGATAATGAGAAACCCTATTGCTTTAATGATACTATTTTTAATTAGTAGTCTTTGTTTAAAAGCTCAAGATAGTTCTTCATTAATTTCAGATAATAAATACAAAGAAATTAGTTTTATAGGCGGTACACAACCAATAGAGAGTGGTTTGTATTTTAGTATAGGATATAATTGGAGAAATACTGATAAGTTTATCAATCTAGAAGTGGGTTATGATGCTTTGCTGTATGATTACATTATGTTAAATCAGGTTGGTTATAAAGGTTTTCAAGCGAGTTTGTATAACTTCAACTTTTTGTTAACACATTCTATTGGTAAACAAAAATTGCAAGTGAATATAGGTTTAGGCCCTTTTCTAGGAGCAGGAATTGCACGCTTAACAACAACTAGAATTGATTATTATCATTACAATGAAGAATATATTGTTGGTGGGAAAGGGATTTTTGACATTACTTATCAATTGAATAATAGGTTTAAAGCAGTTTTAAGAAATTCAGTTTTTAGTGCTTTTACTTTAGGTGGGGATTCTTTCACGTTATATGGAGTGCAGCTAGGTTTAGCTTTTAAGTTTCAAAAAAAGCCGAAAGAAGGTTAATCTTCTTTCGGCCTTGTGTTTTATTTAAAAGGTTGGGTCAAAAAGCCCAGTTTCCTTTATCTAATTCAGCTAAACAAGCAGTTAATAAATCAATACTTCCTCTAATGTCATCTTTATCTGCCATTTCTATTGATTGGTGTATGTGTCTTGTTGGAATAGATATTGCACCAGCAATTGCTCCTCCTGGATTCATACGTTGAATACCTGCAGTATCTGTTCCACCAGCAGTTAAAATTTCTTTTTGAGTTTTAATGCTATTTCTATCAGCAACTTCTTCCATGTATTTTACCATACGGTAATCGCAAATAGTAGAACTATCCATAATTTTAATAGCTGTTCCTTCTCCTAATTTGGTAATCATTTCTTCTGGTTTAGCACCTGGTACATCAAAAGCAATAGTTGTATCTAATCCAAAACCGTAATCAGGTTTAATTTCTAAAGCAGCAACATTTGCTCCTCTAATACCAACTTCTTCTTGTACAGTAAATACACCATATATATCATAAGGCACTTCTTTACCTTTTAAAGCACGTAGGCTTTCAATTAAAATAAAAACAGCTAATCTGTTATCTAAAGATTTACAGTTTACACAGGTTCCCATTTCAATTAATCCACGCTCACGCGTAATAGGATTACCTACACTAACAATCTTTTCTACCTCTTCCTTTTTCATTCCTAAATCAATAAAAAAGTCGGTAGTTTTTAATGATTTAGTTCTTTCTTCAGCACTCATTACGTGTATAGGTTTAGAACCCATTACACCAATAACATCTTCTGTTCCGTGAATAATTACTCGTTGTGCAGTTAATGTTTTAGGGTCAAAACCACCTAAGGTATGAAACCTTACAAACCCGTTATCATCAATATGTGTAACAATAAAACCAATTTCATCCATGTGAGCTCCAACCATTACTCTTTTATCGGTTGCACCTTTTTTAATGGCATAAACATTTCCCATATTATCTATGTTAATGTCATCTACCAATGGAGTAACTTCTCTAAGTACTACTTCTCTAATTCTTTGCTCGTGTCCTGGCGCTCCAGCAACTTCGGCAATCTCTCTTAATAAATCTACGTTAATAGGCATTGTTATTTGTTTTTAAGTGTTATTATTAATTGTTTAATTCTAGTCTTCCACAAATGTCATCCTGAGTTTATCGAAGGATTGTTTTGAAGAATAAAAATCATAAAATTATAAAGGAAAGTAAAACCTACCCCTAACCCCTCCAAGGAGGTTTTTTTATTCAATATAACTTAATTTCATCATGTTAGACTGGCCTTTTTCGGCAATAGGCATGCTTGCTATGTTTATAATTAAATCATCCTTCTTTAAAAAGCCATCTTTTTTAAGTCTGTATTTAATATCTGCTATGGTATCATCAGTACTTACAAATTTATCGTAATGAAAAACCTTAGCGCCCCAAACTAAGCTTAACATATTAATTATAGCCTTATTTCCAGTAAATACAAAAATACCAGCCTTAGGTCTAAAGCTAGCAATTTTAAAACCCGTGTACCCAGAGAATGTCATAGTAACTATACCTTTAGCATCAACTCTTTGAGCTAAACGACAAGAGTTGTAACAAATACTATCAGTAATAAAACGTTCAAAATTATCTTCATCAGGTGGATATTCATAATGGTAAAGAGATTCAGCAGTTTCCACATCGTTAATAATGCTTGCCATAGCTTGGATTACTTTTTCAGGATGTTCACCTACAGAAGTTTCACCACTTAACATAACAGCATCTGCTCCATCTAAAACGGCATTGGCAACATCATTCACCTCTGCTCGAGTTGGAGTAATGTTTGTTATCATACTCTCCATCATTTGTGTTGCAATAATAACTGGTTTAGCAGCTTTCATGCTCTTTTTTACAATAGATTTTTGCATTAAAGGAACTTCATGAAAAGGAATTTCAACTCCTAAATCTCCACGAGCAACCATTATAGCATCAGTAACCTCTATAATTTCATCTATGTTTTTTAAAGCTTCTGGCTTTTCAATTTTTGCAATTACTTTTGCAGTACTATTTGCTTTTGTAATATGTTCTTTCAGCTCAATAATATCATTAGGGTTTCTAACAAAAGATAAACCTATCCATGCAATATCCATAGATAAAGCAAACTTTAAGTCGGCCAAATCTTTTTCTGTTAAACACGGCATAGAAATTTTAGTATTTGGTAAATTAACCCCTTTGTTTGAAGATAAAATACCACCATGTAAAACCATTGCTACTACTTCATCTTTTTGATTGGTACTTTTAATTACAAACATTAATTTTCCATCGTCTAATAAAATGTTTTCGCCTGGAGAAACATCTTTTGCGAAATTTTTGTAGCTGATATAAATTTTTTCTTTTGTACCTAAACATTCTGTATTGGTAAAAGTAATTTGATCTCCATTTTCTAATAAAACGCCATTATTTTCAATTTTACCAACTCTAATTTTAGGACCTTGTAAATCGGCTAAAATAGCAGTGAATTTACCTGTTTCAGTATTAATCTCTCTAATGCTGTCGATTACCTTCTTATGGTCTTCATGCGAGCCATGAGAAAAGTTTATACGACAAACATTAACACCACTGTTAATGATTGCTGAAAGCATTTTTTTTGATGCTGTTGCAGGACCTATGGTTGCAACAATTTTTGTTTTTCTATAATTCATTAAAACAATAAGTTTTGTTTGGATTTAAGTTTATTCGGATCGATATTAAACGAGGTTAAAACTACTGATATAGCATTGATTTTACAAGTAAAATCATCAGTTAAACTATCGCTAACATTTCCTTTAGTTATCAATAAAAAATCAACTGTTTTTTGTTCAGGTATTAAGAATCCATTGTCTCCTCTGTTTGCGATAAAATAATGCTCTAAAAAATTGTCCTCGTCAATATATTCATAAAAAGAAAAGGAAGCTTTTTCGAGTTGATAATCAGTTGTTCTTTCTAATTCAATATTAAGTGTCTTATTTAATTCCCAACACAATCGGTAATCTTTACTGTGACAGCTTATTCCAATCAAAGTAAAATCATACTCCTCAATTACATCTAATACAAATTTTGACATGTAGCAAAGATAAACAGAAGAAGTACATATTTATGTTTTTTTTAAGTTAAATATAAAGCTCATAAAGGTTAATATTAGAGCGGTATAGAACCGTTTATCAAATGTTTATTTTATGCTAAAAATTAATTGTAACTTCGCTTAATGAAAAAATATACTGCATTAGTATTTTTGATTATCAGCATGCTTAATTTAGCGATGGCTCAATGTCCTGCTACAATTCAAATTAATCGGACTCCAGAAGATCCTGTCTGTAAAAACACACCAGTAACTTATACAATTACTCCAAGTGCTGGAGGGATTACAAATTATATTTGGGTTGTAAATGGAGATACTGTTTCTAATTTACCTAGTATAACAACGAGTATTAATTTTGCGCATGTTGAAATTTATGCAGTATCAGACACTTGTAATTTGGATACAATGTATACTGATGATAACATTGATCATGTTATTTTATCTGCAGAATATAATGTGATTATTGAAGAATGTAATCAAACTGTAGCTGATATTGAGATACTTAGCATTTCTGGAGGGAAAGAGCCTTATAGTTATAATTTATATGCAGGAGCTGGAGGCTTAGGTGAGCAAACAACTTATAAAGATGTACCAGTATCTTCGTATCCGTTAGTGATTGAAGATGATAATGGTTGTGTAGATACTGTTTGGGTAGATATGACAATATTAGAGTGTCCACCACCATTACCAACTCAAGTTATTACTCCTAATGGAGATGGTTATAATGATATGTGGAGAATTCAATTTATTGAGTTATACCCTAACAACGAAGTGTTTATTTATGACAGGTGGGGACAGCGAGTTTATCATAAAAAAGAATATACAAATGCCGAAGGTTGGGAAGCAAAATATATTGGTAGCGATATGCCAGTTTCAACGTATTATTATATTTTAAAAATAAAGTACGATAAGAAGGAAGAGGAAGTGTTTAACGGTCCAATATCTGTGTTTAGGTAGGATGAGAAAGTTAGTTGTAATATTATTTTTAATAGCGGTTATCCAAACTTTCGGACAACAATCTGCTCAATACTCGCAGTACACATTCAATAATTTTGGTTATAATCCTGCTTTTGCTGGTACAGCTAAATGTTTAGATTTTAGATTAGGAACAAGAATTCAATGGTTAGGATTTGAAGGTGCTCCTCGATCAACTTTTGTTAGTGGGCACACGCGAATAGCAACTAAGCATTACCGTGGAAAAGGATTTCATGCTTTGGGTGGATATATTGAGCAAGATGATGTTCATTTAACTACGAGAACAACATTAAAAATTGGTTATGCATACCACACCAAACTATCCTCTAAATACACTATGGGGTTAGGTATTTTTGCTGGAATTCAACAATACTCTACAGATGATGTGTTTGGAGGAGAGGTTAATCCAGATCCTGTTTTAGCAAGTGCTGCAGGTTCTGTTATTAGATACCCTGATATTATGCCAGGAGTTTTGTTGTACAGTAAAAATTTATATTGGAGTTTTTCTATTAACCAATTGTATTTTAAAAGTATCAATTTAGGGCAAGAGCAAAAACAAGTTAATCAGTACTATTTTGGTGCAGGACATCGTTCCGTTTTAGGTCATTGGACTGTTTTCAAATCTTTTTTATTAAAGCAAAATGTTATGGGACCACCTGCTCTAGATTTAAATCTTGCTTGGGTTTATTATGAAGCTTTAACTTTTGGTTTGGGTTATAGAGTTGGAGAGTCGGCTATAGCACAATTAAAAGTTAAACTTGGTAAAATATCTATTGGTTATGCATTTGATTTCCCTTTAAATAAAATTTATGGCAACTATGGTCATGAAATTATGATAAGCTTTAATGCCTGTAAAGGTGGTGGTGTTGGGGATGGTGCAGGAGGAAAATCTTTTGATTGTCCAGCATACAATTAGGAATGGTTTAGGCTAGCCAGAATATCATTGCACCCATAACTTATTAATTTTTCATCTTTAACCAATGCCGGAATTACCATCAATTTAAAAGGTAATTGGTATTGTTCAGTATCAATATTTACGGTTGGCACATTAAGGTTATTCTCTTTAAGTTTTAATAAAGTGTGATTACAACTATCGCAACCATCACTAATAAATAATCGATATTTACTGAGAGGATTCATTAACTTAAACTATCAATATCTCTAATTAAAAACTGATTTCTTTCTAAATGTATTTGATTTTGTTCCTTCAATTCGTTTAAAACAGTAGTTACTGTTTGACGAGAAGTAGCAGTTAAATTTGCAATGTCAGCATGTGTAAGGTTGTGTTTTACCAACAACTCTTTTCCAATAGGTTTGCCTTTTTCTTTACCAAAATCAATAATAAAATCTATAATTCTACTTCTAGCATCTTTAAAAACTAAGGACTCTAATCTGCGTTCAATTTTTTGCAATCTAAACCCAATCATCTTGGTAATTTTTAATCCAATTAAAGGGTTTTTTTCTATCATGGATTCCATTTCCTCCAAACTTAATGAGCAAACAGTTATTTTATTATCCAAAGCAATAGCAAAATCGTTACGTTTTTCTTCACCAGCCAAGCTAAGTTCTCCAAAAACTTCTCCTGGAGTTAAAATGGCTTTAATAATTTCTTTTCCAGTATCTGAATATGAACCAATTTTAACTCTTCCTCCTTTTAAAAAATAAATGGATGAAGAAGGGTCTTCTGGAAAATAGATATATTCATTCTTTTTTAAATAATCATGTTTTACTTTAGTAGACATCGTTATTTTTTCTAACGCAGAAAGCGTTTTAAAAAGGTTAAAATTCTCTAAATGCCAAAGTTTGGTTTCGGTTGCCATAGTTTAATCGTTTATCTTTAAAGATAAATATTAACTACAAATTAACTAAGCTTTTGCTTTATTAATTGTCAATCAAATGACGTAATGGATTTTAATAAGAACTAATAGGTAATGTCTTTTGGTGTTTAAAAGTCTAATTTCGTTTAATCTAAAACCTAAAGGTAATATCACAATCCATTTGAGAACATTTATCATTTTCGGCAGTTTGTTTTTGCTCATGTTAAATACATGTGATGCTCAAGAATGGAAAAATTTAAGGCAATATAAAAAAGAAACAGGAAGTAAGTCGCTTAATGATGGTTGTTGGTTAAAAAAAGATAGAACGAAGCAGAGTGAGGTTTGGAGAGCAGCAAACAAATATAACTTACAACAAGAAAAAGGTTTTGAGAAATATGAAAGCATTACTCAAATACGAGATTTTTATTTTTGGTTTGATAGTGAGCGAATAAAACAAGGTCACGAAATAAAATGGATAGGAATTGCTGGCGTTGCAGCAAATCAACTATCTAAAATTGATGTTGGCATTATTCGTTTTTTATTGGTTAGAAACCAAGAGATTGTGAAATTTGCAAATGAAGGTTCAAAAAAAGTATTGCAATTTGCTTTCCCGCTTTTAAAAGCACTTTATTTTTCAGGCAAAGTTATTAAAGGTGAAGCCGCTAAAGAGTGGGAAGTAACCTATGGCAAAAAAGAGCAATGCAAAATTCTTCAACCAATATATGATGAGTTATCTCCGAAAGCAATGAAAAAGTTAGAACGAATGGCAAAAGGAAAAGGCTTGTTTTGTTTTGGTGTACCTAAACAATTAAAATATAAAGGGAAAATTGAAGATTGCCAAGCTAGGTATGAGCATGGATTAAATGAATTGATTCCTTATTATTTGTTAAAGCATAGAAATCAATAAGTTCAATTTAGTAAATTTGATTATGAGTTTTGGCAAGCAAGATTGGGGTAAAATTGTAGGTGCCTTTTACACCCCTACTGGACAAAAAGGTGGTTTTTGGGGAAGAGGAGATGGAGGTTGTTTAAGATATTTGATTATGCTAGTAATATTAATAGGATTAATGTTCTTATTATTATACATATTAGATAACATAAATTAATCTATTACAAGATTATGAACTCAATTGAATTTTTACAAAAACTAAGTGAATCTGATTTATCTAAAATTGGACATAGAAAAATTATAAATCATATCAAACAAAATATTCCTATTCCAATATTAACTACTATAATTAAAAAAGGAACCCCCATTTTTCGAGGGAGAACAGAGGAAAATATAAAATCCTTTAATAATGAATTTGAAATATCCTATAGAACTGATTTTGCTAACATCAAAGAATATGGGAGGTCTAATAGACCTTATCAATCCGTTTTTTATGGATCTGTTCCTGAATCAAAAAATGATTATGCCCCAATAACCCTTTTAACTGAAATTCTTCCTGATTTTTTTGAGGATGAGAAGCCTGTTAATAATAAACACATAACTATTGGCTTGTGGATAGCAAAAAAAGATTTTGAAGTTGCTGACATATGTTATAGCAAAGATTATAATCATAACCCATTAATGATTGAAAAACAAAAGCTTTGGAATAAAAAACTAAAAGAAGAATATAGTGATAGTGTAAATAATTATAAAGATACCTTAGAGTTTATATCGAATCAGTTCTCCAAAAAAAACATTAAAGACCATTGGGACTACAAATTATCCTCTGTTTTCTTTGACATAATTCAACAGAAAAATATTCATGGAGTTTTATACCCAAGTGTAAAACGGGATTTTGAAGGCTTGAACTTAAGTTTAACTCATGAAGTTGTCGATGAATTCTTAGAGCTTAAAAGTGTTAGTGTACACGAATTGTCGAAGGAAAGAAAAAAAATCTATCCAATTCTTTTTTCAGATGATTTAGGGTTTATGAATTCAAATTTTCAATGGGAAAAAGTAGTTGCTGAAACGAGTTCTAAATAACTTTTTCATCAATAATTCAAACTAGCACTCACCCATTTTTCAGCTTCATCAAAAGTTAAATTACTTGCATCCGCATAAGCTTGTACTTGGTCTTTTTCAATTTTACCTACTCCAAAATATTTAGCTTCTTCATTACCAAAATACATTCCGCTAACTGCTGCAGTTGGGTACATGGCTAAGCTTTCTGTTAAGCTAACCCCTGTTAATTCTTGGGCATTTAAAATTTTAAACAACTCCGTTTTTAAGGTATGGTTCGGACAAGCAGGGTAACCTGGTGCTGGTCGTATGCCTTTGTAACTTTCTTTTATTAATTCTTCGTTAGTTAGATTTTCAGCAGTATCATACCCCCAAAACTCTTTACGCACTTTTTCGTGCATTAATTCTGCAAAAGCTTCTGCTAATCTATCAGCTAATGCTTTTATCATAATAGAATTATAATCATCATGGTCGGCTTCAAAACGTGCAATATGCTCTTCAATTCCGTGTCCGGTGGTTACTACAAAGCCACCAATATAATCTGTTTTACCTGTTTCTTTTGGAGCAAGAAAATCTGCTAAACTAATATTTAAAGCTGCTTTAGCTTTTTTACTTTGTTGTCTTAATTGGTGTAATTGAGTTATTTTAGTTCCGTTTTCATAAACTTCAATTGTATCATCATTTACGGTATTAGCTTCCCAAATTCCAATTACAGCTTTGGCAATTAACCAATTCTCATCAATAATCTGTTGTAGCATTTTTTGAGCATCGTTAAATACTTTTGTTGCTTCAGCACCAACTACATCATCGGTTAAAATGTTAGGGTATTTTCCCGCTAGCTCCCAAGTTCTAAAAAACGGAGTCCAATCAATGTAAGTCGCAATTTCTTCTAAACTGTAATTCTCAAATTGTTTGGTGCCTAATAAGTTTGGTTTTGTGATTTTACTTGTTTCCCAATCAATTTGATATTTATTAGCTCTAGCTCCTTCTAGCGAAAGCATTTCTTTACGAACTTGTTTGTTGTTGTAATGTGTTCTTACAGTATCGTACTCTGTCTTTAATGCTTTAACGTATTCTGTTTTTTTATCGCTTAATAAACTATCTGCAACAGTTACCGAACGCGAAGCATCTAACACATAAACTGCTTGTCCTTTTGTGTAATGTTCTTCAATTTTTACCGCAGTATGAACTTTAGAAGTTGTTGCTCCACCTATTAATAGAGGAATAGAAAAATCTCCACGTTCCATTTCTTTGGCAACGTTGACCATCTCATCTAACGAAGGTGTAATTAACCCAGATAGACCAATTAAATCAACATTTTCTTCTTTGGCTACTCTCAAAATTTCCTCACAAGGAACCATTACCCCCAAATCAATTACCTCATAATTGTTACAGCCTAAAACAACCCCAACTATGTTTTTACCAATATCATGCACATCTCCTTTTACAGTTGCGAGTAATACTTTTCCGTTATTCTCTTTAGCCCCTCCAGACCTCCCCGAAGGGGTGGCTTCTGTAACATCTTGCCTTTGATTAACTTCACGCAAAATTGAATCTAAAGTGTTATCTGTATCTGCTAAAACTTGCTCATTACTATAACGAATTACTTTAAATTCTTTTTCTTCTAACCACTCTGTTCTAACACTATCTCTTTCTTTATTTTCTGGTAGTTGGTGAATTTTACCATCTATTTCAACTATCAACCTTCTTTTCAAACAAACAAAATCGGCAATATATTGACCGATAATATGCTGTCTTCTAAACTTAAATCCTTCTAACTTTTTATTTCGTAGCAATTCCCACATTGCTTTTTCTGCTTCGGTAGGATTAGCTTTTTGTTCTTTTGCAAACTCTTTCAATTTTCCATATAGCATCACATCTGCTGTACGAAAACTATCAAAAGCCCCTCCTTCGGAGGGGTTGGGGAGGCTTTTTTTAGCCTCTTCAATATATGGGAGAAGATATGCAACAGCTTTTTTCATTACCCTTGCAGATTTTACTACTTGAGGCAAAAACATTTTCCCAGAACCAAATAAATCACCAACCACACCCATTCCATTCATTAGATATTCTTCAATAACTTGTAAAGGCCTATCAACAATTAAACGAGCTTCTTCCGCATCTTCTTCAATAAAATCAGCATTTCCTTTTACTAATCCGTGAGTAATTCTTTCTTGTAAAGTTCCTTTACGCCACTCTAAATCTAGCTTTTGCTCTTTAACCGTTCCTTTTACATTGTCAGCATAATCTAACAAACGCTCAGTTGCATCATCCGTTCTGTCCAATAAAACATCTTCAACTTTATCTAATAATTCTTTAGGAATATCACTGTAAACCTCTAACATTTCTGGGTTTACAATTCCCATATCCATTCCTTCTTTAATGGCGTGATATAGAAATGCTGAGTGCATTGCCTCACGAACAGTATTGTTTCCTCTAAAAGAAAAAGAAGCATTACTTACGCCTCCACTTATGTGAGCTCCTGGTAAATTTTCACGAATCCATCGTGTTGCTAAAAAGAAATCTAGGGCATTTCTTCTATGTTCTTCCATTCCTGTTGCCACAGGAAAAATATTAGGATCAAAAATGATGTCTTGTGGAGGAAAACCTACTTTATCTACTAAGATCCGATACGATTTTTCGCAAATTTCTATTCTTCTTTCATAAGTATCAGCTTGCCCTTGTTCATCGAATGCCATCACAATAACTGCTGCTCCATATCTTAAAATGGTTTTAGCTTGCTCAATAAATTGTTCTTCTCCCTCTTTTAAACTGATAGAGTTTACCACACATTTACCTTGAGCATTTTTTAATCCAGCCTCAATAATTTCCCATTTACTGGAATCTATCATTATTGGCACTCGGCAAATATCTGGTTCGGCAGCAACCAACTTTAAAAAGTTAATCATGGCTTCTTTTCCATCAATTAAACCATCATCCATATTAATGTCAATGATTTGTGCTCCACCTTCTACTTGCTGACGAGCAATGCTCAATGCTTCTTCAAATTGTTTTTCGTTAATTAAACGCAAAAACTTTTTAGAACCAGCAACATTTGTACGCTCACCTATATTAATAAAGTTGACTTCTGGTGTTACAACCAATGGTTCTAATCCACTCAACTTCATGTAAGGAATATCCTTCCACTTGTATTCGTAATCTCCTGTATAATCTGGGTGTAAACTCATGCTTAATTATTTTTTGGAGAATAGTTTGATGCCAAATCGGCAATTGCTTTAATGTGCTCAGGAGTTGTTCCACAACAACCTCCAACTATATTTACTAAACCTTCATCTAAAAAGGTTTTTATTTGTTCAGCCATAAATTCAGGAGTTTCATCATAAGCTCCCATCTCATTAGGTAAACCAGCATTTGGATGTGCACTCACCAAACAGCTTGATTTTTCTCTAATAGTTTTCAGATATGGGCGTAAAGCTTCAGCTCCTAATGCACAGTTTAAACCTATGCTTAATGGTTTTGAATGTTCAACTGAAATAACAAATGCTTCTGTATTTTGTCCGGATAAAGTTCTACCACTTGCATCAGTAATTGTTCCTGAAATCATAATGGGTAAATCTGTTCCTTTTTCTTGTTGAATTTCATCAATTGCAAACAATGCAGCTTTTGCGTTTAAGGTATCTGTAATGGTTTCTACTAACAATAAATCTGCTCCACCATCAATTAAACCAGAAGCTTGTTCTTTAAAAGCATCTACCAATTCATCAAAACTAATGTTTCTAAAACCAGGGTCATTTACATCTGGAGACATAGAAGCTAATTTGGTTGTTGGCCCCATAGAACCTGCTACAAAACGAGGTTTGTTTGGCTCTTTTGCTGTAAACTCATTAGCTACTTCTTTTGCAATTTTTGCCGATTGATAGTTAATATCATAAACAGCTGAAGCTAATTCATAATCATCTTGTGCTACCCATGTTCCACCAAAAGAATTGGTTTCGGCTATATCAGCTCCTGCTGCATAATATTCAGCATGAATGCTTTTAATGATATCTGGTCTGGTAATAGAAAGTAAATCGTTATTCCCTTTTAAAGAACATGGATGGTCTTTAAAACGTTCACCACGAAAGTCTTCTTCAGTTAGTTGATGCCTTTGAATCATAGTTCCCATAGCACCATCCAACACCAAAATTCTTTCTTTTAATATATCTCTAATATTTGCCATAAAACAAAAAACCCTTCTGTTTAAATAAGCAGAAGGGTTTTCATATATTTTTCTACTTATCTTTTTCCGATTAAACGGAATAGGATTTAGCACCGGTTTTCCAATCCCGCACATGCGGGACTTATAGTTGGTTGCCAAAGCTTCACAGGGCCTAATCCCTCCACTTTTCTTGATAAGCACGGAGTCCGTGCAGACAATTTTTATTTTAAAGAACAAAAGGCAAAAGTATTTACACTTTTTTCAATTTCCTAATAAAATTTGGAAATTATACTCTAAAAAGAGTGTTAGCCAAATTTAATTTTTTAAAATTCAGCGTTTTTTGGTGTTCTTGGGAAAGGTATTACATCTCTAATATTTGTCATACCAGTTACAAACAACATTAAACGCTCAAATCCTAAACCAAAACCAGCATGAGGAACGGTTCCAAATTTACGTGTATCTAAATACCACCAAACATGCTTTTCAGGAATATTAAAATCTGCAATTTTTTGTTTTAATACATCTAAACGTTCTTCTCTTTGAGAACCCCCAACAATTTCTCCAATACCTGGGAATAAAATGTCCATTGCACTTACCGTTGGACCAACTTCCATTCCTGGTTTTGGTTCTGGCAATTCGTCATCTTGACGCATGTAAAATGCTTTTATTGTTGCAGGGTAGTTGGTTAAGATTACAGGTTTTTTAAACTCTTTCTCTACTAAATATCTTTCATGTTCAGATTGTAAATCAGCTCCCCATCCTTCAATTTTATATTGAAATTTTCCTTTTTTGTTGGGTTTGCAATTTCTTAAAATGTCAATAGCATCTGTATAAGTTAAACGCACAAAGTCATTATCAACAACCATTTTTAATTTTTCAATCAATTCCATTGATTGTTGGTCTTGTGGCTTTCCTTTTTCTTCTTCTTTAACTCGGTTGCTCAAAAATTCTAAATCAGCTGCACAGTTATCTAAAGCATATTGAACACAATACTGTAGCATTTCTTCTGCTAAATCCATATTGTCGTGTAAATCCGCAAAAGCAACCTCAGGCTCTATCATCCAAAATTCTGCTAAATGACGTGTAGTATTTGAATTTTCAGCTCTAAAAGTTGGTCCAAAAGTATAAACTTGACCCAAAGCTAAAGCTGCTAACTCAGCTTCAAGCTGCCCAGAAACTGTTAAGTTTGTTTCTTTACCGAAAAAATCTTGTTTCACATCAATTTTCCCATCCTCTGTTTTTGGAATATTGTCCAAATCAAAGTTGGTAACTCTAAACATTTCCCCTGCGCCTTCAGCATCAGAACCAGTAATTATGGGTGTATGGATGTTGTAAAAATCTTTATCATTAAAGAATTTATGCACAGCAAAAATCATGTTATGACGAATACGAGAAACCGCACTAAATGTGTTAGTTCTAAAACGTAAGTGAGCATTTTCTCTTAAGAACTCTAAGGAGTGCTTTTTTGGTTGTAACGGATATTCATCTGGATGAGCATCACCAATTACTTCAAAAGATTTTACAACAATCTCTATCGATTGCCCTCTTCCTTGAGATTCTACTATTTCTCCAACAATTGAAACTGCAGCGCCAGTAGTAATTCTTTTTAATTGAGCCTCATCTTCGTTTTCAAAATCAACAACTGCTTGAATATTATTAATAGTTGAACCATCGTTTAACGCAATAAACCGATTACTTCTAAAAGTTCTTACCCAACCTTTTACTAATACCTCTTCGCTAATTTTTGCCGAAGCTAGCAAGTCACTAATTTTAATTCTTTTCATCTCAATTAATTTTAGGCGAAATTAATGCTCTTTTTTAATAGAATAAAAACTATCTATAAATCATTTTATAACGAAAACAATTTTTATCTTTACAGAAGTGATATTATCCACTGTTTTAAAGATTAAATATTTAACAAATTCGATTAAATTGGTTTTTATTACGATAAAAAACCGAAAAATATTTTGAATATCTTAAATAAGGTTTTAATATTGCAGACTAATAACGTGTTTAAAGAACATTGACTTATGAAAAAATTATTTTTCGTCTTATTAATTTCACTTTTCGCATTGCATGTAAATGCAACTGGAGTTATTGTGTTAGAAGGGCATTACCAAGGTAAAAACTTATACGTTCAAAATCCTTTTGCGGGTAGTGGGGTAGGATTTTGTACTTTCGAAGTAACTATAAATGGAGAAGTAACTACTGATGAAGTTAACTCTAGTGCTTTCGAAATTGATTTTGCAAATTTCCAATTAAAGGTTGGAGATCCTGTTATAGTAAAGATAAAGCATAAAGATGATTGTAAACCTAAAGTTTTAAATCCTGAAGTTTTAAAACCAAAAAGTACTTTCGAAATTGTTTCAATGAAAATATCTAAAGAAGGAAACTTTGATTGGGTAACAAAAAACGAAACAGGAAAGTTAACTTTTATTGTAGAGCAATTTAGATGGAATAAGTGGATTAAAGTAGGTGAGGTTGATGGAAATGGAACTTCTGCTGAAAATACTTATGATTTTAAAATTACTCCTCACTCAGGTGAAAACAAATTTAGAGTAAAACAAATTGATTATTCTGGTAAGCCAAGATATTCTCAAGCATCTAGATATATCTCTCCAGTAGGTGAGATTACTTTTAGCCCTATTAAAGTAAAAGACATTATTAACTTTACTGGCGAAACTTTATTTGAAGTTTATGATAGTTATGCTAACATCGTGAAAAAAGGATATGGTGGAAAAGTAGATGTAACTAACCTTAAAAAAGGTATCTACTACTTAAATTATGATAACAAAACTGAAACTTTTGTAAAGAAGTAATACAGTTAAATATATTTTAATCCCGACTTATTTAGTCGGGATTTTTTTTGCTCCATTATGAATAAGATAGAACATTTAGGTATAGCGGTTAAAAATTTAGTAGAAGCTAATGAAGTGTATTCAAAGCTTTTTAATCAAGAACCTTATAAATTAGAAACTGTTGAAAGTGAAGGTGTTTCTACTTCTTTTTTTAAAGTTGGAGAGAATAAGATTGAATTATTAGAAGCAACAAACCCTGATAGTGCTATTGCAAAATTTATAGAAAAGAAAGGAGAAGGAATACATCATGTAGCATTTGATGTAGCTGATATTTACGCTGAAATGGAAAGATTAAGAAGTGAGGGATTCATCATTCTTAATGAAGAACCAAAAAAAGGTGCTGATAATAAATTGGTATGTTTTGTTCATCCAAAGTCAGCAAATGGTGTGTTAATTGAACTTTGCCAAGACATCAAGTAATACCTTCCCTGCTTCTTGTAAATTTTCACCAAAAGCAATTAAACCTTCATCATGCCCTCCCATTACCATAATTTTTTCATCTATTAGGGCAGTATCATTAAAAAGACGTTTAATTTCTGAAGCCATTTCTGAAGTTCCGTAAGGTACATTTCGTTTAGAAGTTGGAATTTTATCAATTAAATTATCCCATAATTCTTTATTATGAATATGTATAACTGCCTTAATTGAAGAATCTGCATCATAGAATGCTGCATGAGTTAAACTCTCAGCAGAAGCTTTTATTTGACCAATGCAATCCAAGCTATTTTTATCCATATCATAAGATGTAACTAAAGAGAAGTCTTTTGCAGCTATCGGATAAATATTTCCTGTTTGAGTGCCAGAGATTAAAATTCCTAAGGGAGTTTGAATACTAATGTTCCCATACCCTATTTTTATATCCTTGTACTCTCCAATTAACTTGAGTTCATGCATTTTGTCGCGCCATTCCATTAATTGAACAGGAACATTAATTGGCAATTCATTGTCTTCCCAATTGCAATTAAATTTTATGACTCCTTCATCTATCATACTTCAAATTTTTCTGGGAACAATGCTTTTATACCTTCTTCTGAAGCTTTGCAAATTCCTCTTTCGGTAATTAAACCTGTTACATATTTAGCAGGCGTAACATCAAAGCCATAATTAAGTGCTGGAGTTGTTTCAGGGCAAATCAAAACTGATTTTATTTCTCCATCAACTTTTCCCTGCATGTATTTTACTTCATCTTCACTTCTTGTTTCAATAGGAATATCTCTTACCCCATTTTTAATACTGCAATCTAATGTTGAAGATGGTAGCCCAACATAAAATGGAACATTGTTATCATGAGCAGCTAATGCCTTTAAATATGTTCCGATTTTATTTGCTACATCTCCATTTCCAGCTGTTCTGTCTGTCCCCACAATCACTATATCAACCATTCCATGTTGCATTAAATGTCCACCAGTATTATCATTAATTAAAGTATGTTTTACGCCTTGTTGGTTTAATTCGAAAGCCGTTAAATTGGCTCCTTGGTTTCTTGGTCGAGTTTCATCTACCCAAACATGAACATCTATACCTGCTTGTTGTGCTTGATATATTGGAGAGGTAGCTGTTCCCCAATCTATAGTTGCTAACCAACCTGCATTACAATGAGTTAAAATGTTTACAGTGTCACCCTTTTTTCTCTTAGAAATTTCTTCTATCAGCTTTAAGCCATGTTGACCAATGTTAAAACATATATCGATATCCTCTTGCTTTATTTCATTAGCACGATTAAAAGCTATAGCAATTCGCTCATCAGCATCAACAATATCCTTTATTGCTTCTTCCATCTCTTTAACAGCCCAAGCTAAGTTAACTGCAGTAGGTCTAGTAGCGTTAAGCTTATTTACGACTTGTTTTAAATATTCTTCAGGATTATTCTGATTCTTAGCTTCAATACAACCTATATATATTCCGTAAGCAGCAGTAACACCAATTAATGGAGCTCCTCTAACTACCATTTCTTTAATTGCAAAAGCAGCTTCATCAGTAGTAGAAATATTAAACACATCTATTTGATGTGGGAAATAACGTTGATCAAAAACTTGAATGAGTTCTATATTATTTTCATCTACCCAAATGGTATTATAATGTTGTCCGTTAATATTCATTAAATAGCTGCGTTAATGTTTGGTTATCTTTTAAATTTAAATAATGTGTTATAATTCCTAGAGATGTTGCCGCTGAAATATGTTCTTCAGAATCATCTATAAAGTAAGTTTCTTCTGATTTTAAACTGCTATCATTCAAAACAAATTCAAAAATACCTTTATTTGGTTTTCTAAGCTTTATTTCATGAGATAAATACACTTTATTAAAAAGGGAGTTAAAGTCTAAACCTTCAAAATTTATTTTAACATAATCTTTAATAAATTGATAATGAATTTCATTGGTATTGCTTAATAAATAAACATCATGGGTTTTAGTGAACCTTACAATTAACTCAATTCTTTCCTTAGGAATATCTAACAGCATGCTATTCCAAGCATTAGTTAATTGTATATCTGTAATCTTATTATCAAATTGTTTAAACCAATTCAAAAACTCTTTAGAAGAAAATTCTCCTAACTCATATCTTTCTAGCCAATTAGTAACTTCTAATTGTTTTAAAACCTCATCAAAAGCTAAAGGGAAAATGTTGTGAAAAGCTTTGTAAGTCAAATCTTGATTAAGATTTATTATTACTCCTCCTAAATCGAAAATAATATTCTTTGCTGTATTTATCTTCATTATAGAACAAAGCTAGTTAAAAATAGTAAAGTTTATTATTGGTAAATTAACAACTTATACGTTAATTTGCAGCCTGTTTCTAATCAATTTTAGAACGGGCCTATAGCTCAGCTGGTTAGAGCACCTGACTCATAATCAGGGGGTCCAAGGTTCGAGTCCTTGTGGGCCCACAAATAAAAAGAAACCCTCAACTAATGTTGGGGGTTTTGTGTTACTAGAAAGTTCAGTGATACAACCCTAGGTTTCAAAATCATTAATGCCAGCATCCATATTTCTTATGAATGTTAGCATGTTTTCATCAATTTTCCATTTTTCACCATCATTTAACACAATAACTTCCTCAGCATGATGATGCTCTTTTTCTATAATAACTTCTTCTTGAACATTTATTTCTTCAGAGATATTTACTTTATTAATATCTTCATCTGTTTTTTTCTCAGAATTATTACAACCTATGAAGCTAATAGTTATAGTGGAAAGTAGAATAATAGCTTTTTTCATTCTCTATATAGATTTTGTAACTCACAAGTTTATCAAAAAAAATGAGCACTAAAAGCTTTATATTACTCATTTATAAATCAAATTATTTGGCTAAAAAGTTATTATAAACTTAGCTCATTTCTTATTTAAGAAATTTATAGTCATTTTAGTATTATTCTAAAGCTTTATTAATTGCTTCGGTCAATTTTTCAATTACATCTCCATCTTTAATAACATAATCACTAGCACCTTGATTCATCAATGAAACCGCTTTTTTAAGATCGTTTTGAGAGGAAACCATAATCACTTTAGTTTCGGGTGATAATTCCTTGAATCGCTCTAAAACAATTGATCCATTCATTTTTTTTAAGTTAACATCTAAGATCAATAAATCAGGGAAATTAATGGCTTCGTTTATCGCTTTTGTTCCATCATTAAATATTTCTAATTGACAATTTTTTAGAGTTTCAATCTTAAACTGAACTATAAAATTAAATACCTCATCATCATCGACAAGATAAACTAAAGGTTTTGCTCTTTTTTTTGTTTTATTAAAAAATTTACTAAGTTTTTCAAGTGTTGTTTCAACTTTTTCACCTTCAACTATACTGTGAAAAAATTTGGATAGATTTTGAGGGAAATTATCATCCTTAATAATGTATTTACAAGCTCCAGCTCTAATAGCTTGTTCAAATACTCTAATATCTGTTTGTGCTGAAACACTTACTATTTTACAATTGGGCAACTTTTCTTTAATTATTTCTATTGTGTCTGTTCCATTAATACCATTCAAAAAATGATCAACAAATACGATATCTGGTAGTAATGTGCTTAATTGACCTACAGCCCTTTCTGCAGTTTCAAAAAGGTAAACATCGTGAACTCTTGTAGATTCAATTTCGTATTGAAATTTCCTAGCAAATAATGGGTCATCTTCTACAATAAATATTTTCATGATTAGTTTTTTAAATACAATTCAAGTGCGTTAAATATTTTTGATGATATGTTATTTAGCAATTGAATGTCTTGATTTATATCTTCTTTATTTTTATAGTTTTCTATTAACTCAAGTTTAGTTACTATGTTATAGGCATCGTTCATTTTAAACATACCAAAACTAGATTTTAATTTGTGGGCGATTGCTGAAATTTCTTTTTTATCGTTATTAATGCCAGCACTATTTAAGGAGGAAATACTTGATTTTACATTTTTTAAAAATATATTCACCATTTCTAATACAAAATCCTCATTTCCATCACTCAATTCCCTTATACCTTTAAGATATTCTTCGCATACTCCTATATTAGAACTTTCTTTAATATCATTATTATGGTTAATAAATTTTGACAATTTGCTTAAAAGCTCTTGTTGAGTGTAAGGTTTTGAAATGTAGTCGTTCATTCCTAAATCAATACATTTCTTTTGCTCTCCAACTAGTGAATGGGCTGTCATTGCTATTATTGGAATATTCAATTTTAATTCATTTCTTATGTGTTTAGTTGCCTCATAGCCATTCATTATAGGCATTTGCAAATCCATCAACACCACATCGTATTTATTAGGGTTATTAATAATTTCCTCAACACCAGCTTTCCCATCATCTGATATAGTTAAGTTAACCCCTTCCTTAATTAATATTTGCTTGGCTAAAATTTGATTTAATGGATTATCCTCAATCAATAAAACCTCTGCATTTGATATGTTTTTACGCTGTTTAACATTTAATTCCTTTTTAACGTCAGATGAAGATTTTGTTTTTAAACACATTAGTACAAAAGAAAATTCTGATCCTTCACCCAATTTACTTTCTACTTTTAGTTTTCCGCCTAAAGCTTCAATTATTTTACTTGATATACTTAACCCAAGCCCCGTCCCTCCATATTTTCTAGTAGTATATTCTTCAGCTTGCTGGAATCTCGAAAATATTTTATCTAGTTTATCTTCTGCAATTCCAATACCGCTATCTTTTACTTTAAATTCTATTTCATATGAATTATTTGTTTCACTTAGCAAAGAAGTAAAGACTTGTACTCCGCCTTTTTCGGTAAACTTTATAGCATTACCTATTAAATTAACTAAAACTTGATTTAACCTACCAACATCACCTAATACAGGACTAACTAAATCAGTTTCTGTGAAAAATTGTAGACTTAAACCTTTCTTTTGGGCTAAAGATTTTAAGGTTTTTTTTGTAAGGTTTAGAGCCTCACTTACAATAAAAGGTTCAGAATTCAAAGTTAGTTGGCCAGATTCAATTTTTGCAAAATCTAAAATATCATTAATTATAGTAAGTAAGTTACCACTAGCAGCTTTAATCGAACTTAAATAGTCTATTTGTTCATCGTTAAGTTCAGTTGATTCAATTAACTCAGTAAAACCTACAATAGCATTCATTGGGGTTCTGATTTCATGACTCATGTTAGCCAAAAACTCATCTTTAGCAATAGTTGCTTGCTTAGCAAGAGCAACAGCATTTTTAAGATCCTCTTGTAATGAAATACTTTCTGATACATCGTAAGCAATTTTAATTATTCGATCAATTTTCCCTTCACTATTTTTTACAGGAATGTAACTCCCTCTTATCCAGATAATAGTTCCATTTTTTGTTACTCGTTTAAATATACCTTGTTGGGAAACACCTTGTTTAAGATTGTCCCAAAAAATATTATAAGACTCTTGTTCTTTTTCTTCTTTAGAAATTAAAGCAGAATGATGAAGATCAATAATATCTTTTGATTTATATTTTGTTAGTTTCAAAAAATTATCATTCGCACTTATTATTTTTCCTTTCACATCAAGTTCAACTCTCAGTGCAGAATTATTAATTGCTTTTATTTCGAAGTCTAAATCGTTTTTTAATCTTTCTATTTCAGCAATTTTATTCTTTTGGTCGGTTAAATTTTTTCCTATTCCTAAATAGCCGGTAATTTCATTTTTTGAATTAAATAGAGCAGTAATCGACAGTTCGACCGGAATACTTTGCCCAGTCTTCGTGATGTAAGTCCACTCATTTATGTCTGCACCTCCTGATTTTGCTTTGGCGACAAAGACCTCAAAGCCAGGTTCAATTTTTGTTTTTAATTCTTCGCTTAATTCTTTGGATCGTTCAACAACCTCATTAATGTCGTGAAAAATAGCAGGGGAAGTTTTTCCAATCACTTCTTCTTTCGAGTAACCTAATAAAGATTGAGCCCCTTTATTAAATGCAGTTATAGTTCCGTCTTTATCAGTAGCAATAATAGAATAATCAGCACCATCTAAAACAGTATTTTGAAAGATATTTAAATTTACTATTTCATCTGTTTTAATAATCTCTGACGTGACATCTCTAGCAACAGCAAACATGTTTCCACTATCCTTATCAATATCTGCATTCCATGAAAGATGGACATAATTTCCTTTCTTAGTTTTAAATCTATTTATAAAGGAAATTATTTTACCACCTGCAACTAACTTTTGTATTTCCCTGGAAGTTTGATCAACATCTTCAGGGTGAATAAGAGAAGCAAATGGCCGGTCTAATAATTCATTTTCAGAATAGCCCAACACTTCAGTAAAACTTGGATTAATTTTTTTGAAAAACCCATCATCCCCAGCTATACAAATTAAATCTAATGCTTTATTAAAATAATTTTCAATTTCTTTAAATTCAATATTTTTTCTTCTAATTGTAAATTGTGCAATTACTTCTTTCCCTAGTAAGTCAAGAGCTTCTTTCTGAGTTTTAGAAAGTTTTTTTGGTTCTGTATGAATAACACATAATGTTCCTAAATTATAGCCATCTTCATCCTTTAATGGTGTGCCAGCATAAAACCTAATGTTGGGGTCTCCTGTCACTAAAGGGTTGTCAGAGAAAATTGGGTTTTCTTTTGCATTTGAAACTTCAAAAACTTCTTCACCCATAATGGCATATTGGCAAAAAGAGATATCTCTAGGTGTTTCTTTCGCTCCTAAACCTACTTCTGCCTTAAACCATTGTTTTTCCTGGTTTACAAGACTAATTAATGCGATTGGTGTTTCACAAATAATAGATGCAAGTTTTGTAATGTTATCATAAACACCTTCAGGGAGTGTATCCATGATATCATAACTATTAAGAGCAGCTAATCTGTCTTTTTCATTTTCAGGTATTGGAACATTTTTACTCACACGTATTTTTTTTAATTTAGTTTAAAGTTAAAATTTATAATTTAACCCTATTCCTAAAACT
>CBDUPT010000002.1:0-30202 GCA_965369165.1 uncultured Flavobacteriales bacterium
AGGGGGATGCGACTGCGTTTTTCTGTATCAATGGCATTTTTGAAAACCTATGTTAGTTTCTTTGTTAACGATATTAAATATTTTAATTATATTTGAACTAACAAAACACACTAACAATGATAAACAAAAGGCTATACCTACTAACTAACATTTTTTTTTACTCTGCTAAATTTATTTTTTTCGTATCTAGTATGATTCTTTTTAGGCAATTTATTTTGCATGATGAATACTTCGGTTTATTGTTAGCTATTCTATTTTTATATTCTAGTATGGTTTTTTATGGCTTTGAGATTAGATATAAAAAAATTATAGGAGAAGATGCAGCTAAAAGTATATACAAAACATTGTATAAGGACTTGAACAGAAGAGAAAGGAGAAAAATATTAAAAAGAATAATTAAAAAATAAATGGCACTTTTAACTAGAGCTGATATAAAAGAGCTTTGCGGTGTAACATCTGCATATATTAGAATTTACGAGAAAAGGCATAAGATTGTATTTTCTGGTGATTTTATAGATGATAGTTTAGAGATAAATAAATCACAAATTAACAAATGGATTAAAGCAAAAGAGAAAAAAAGAAAATTAGCTGAGTTAAAAGAGTTTGAAAAATTAAACCCTCCGAAACCTAAAAAAGAAATTAAAACAGAAACGGTTAAGGAATTAGTTATTAAACCTAAAATTGATAATAGCCCAAAATATGCTGAGCCAATAATGCCGGTTAAAAAAGTCAAGCCACCACCAACAGCAGAAATGAGTGAGTATGCTCGAGTGGAAAACCAAAAAGCATTAAAGCGTCAAGAATTAGAAGATAAAAAGAAACAAGTCGAATACGAAAAAAAAGTATTAGATAAAAAAAAGGTTGAATTAGAAATTGCAAAAACAAGAGGGGAACTAATACCGACTAAACTGGTATCTTCTTTAGTTTCTAATTTAGGGGCTAGTTTTCAAAACAATTACAAGAATCAAAGTAATCAATTATTGATTGAGATAGCTCAAAAAACTAGAATGAGTGATAAAGATTTAGCATTTTTTAAAGGTGAGTTAATAAAATCAATTAATAAATCACATAGATTAGCAATAAATGAAGCTAAAAAGAATGTTGAAAATATAATAAGTGAAAACTCAATAGTTGAAGATGGAGAATAACAACTATAAAGGATATAAAGGAACGTTATTAAGATTGATTGATAACGCAATGGTTAGTGTTTCTGATATAATGCCATCGGATTGGTGTGAGCAAAACAGGTATATGACACCCGATTTAACTCCTATGCCTGGTTATTTTAGTTATAATAACTCACCATACGCAAGGGAGATAGTAGATTGTTTGCACCCATCACATCCAGCTCGTAGAATTGCCGTAATGAAAGGAGCACAAATAGGATTTAGTACTGGAGTTATTGAACCGGGTATTGGTTGGATAATTTCGCAAAATCCGGGTAACATATTATTTTTGGTTGGGCATGATGAATTAGTAAAGCCATCAACTATAAAAGTTGATAGAATGATTGACAACTCAGGAATAAGAGATTTAATAAAGTCCACATCTTTAAGAGCCCGAAATAATGAATCTGGAGATACAAATAAATTAAAACAGTTTCAAGATGGATCATTAAAAATAGGAATAGCAAATCACAAGTCGTTAAGACAAATATCAGTTCAGTATGGTTTTATTGATGATTTTGAGAGTATGAAAGGGGATACTAAAGAATCTGGAGATACTGCATCTATGATTGATAAGCGTTTTAGTGCTTTTGAAAAGAAAATGAAATTGTTTTATATATCAACTCCTGAGGTTAAAGAAACATCTAACATTGAGCCAGTATATTTAGATGGAGATCAAAGAAAGTATTTTATACCATGCCCATGCTGTAATGAATTAATACATTTAGAATGGGAAATTGAAAGCGAATTAACACAAAATAAAATGGTAGGTATGACTTGGAAGTTAGATTTTTCAGGCTCATTAATAACCGAAAGTGTAGGATATACTTGTCAAAAATGTGAGGGTTTTTTTGATGATTCAAACAAATCTGAATGGTTAAAAGAAGAGGGTAGAGGAGGTTCAGCAAAATGGATTCCAACAGCAAAACCAAAAAGGCCTGGAAATTATAGTTATCATTTAAGTTCTTTGTATTCTCCTGTTTATATGGCTGGATGGGATTCATTTGTACGTGAATATTTAGAATCTAATCCACCAAATGGAAAACGAATTGAGTCTAAATGGCAATCGTTTGTGAATTTAACATTAGGCCAAACTTATGAGCCTAGTGGTGATTCTATATCAGTTGGTAAATTACAAGAAAATATACGTAACTATGAAATTGGAATAATACCAGAAAGGTTATCTTTAGCTGATGGAAATGGTAGGATTGTATTAATAACTTGTGGATCCGATTTAAATGGAAAAGAAGATGATGCAAGATTAGACTATGAGATAGTCGCGTATTCAGAAAGTGGAGCTACATATTCTATACAGCATGGAAGTGTAGGTACATTTATAAAGGGTGAGAAAAAAGAAACCCCTAGAAGCAAAATGAGTTATAGACATGGAGTTCATAATTCAGTATGGCCAGTATTCCAACAAATAATAAAAAAACACTATGTCTCAGACTTGACAGGTAAAAAGATGAGTATATTTATAACCGGTTTAGATTCTGGTTATCAAACAGATTACGCTTATAAATTTGCTGATAATAATAGTAATGTATTATCATTAAAAGGAAAAGACGATAATAAATATATAAACCCAAATGCCGATTTAAGAAGTTTTACGCTAGGAAAAGAAAAAGGAAATTTATTTTTAGTAGAAAGTAATTACACTAAAGATAGGTTAGCTGAAAAAATAGGACTTAATTGGGAACGTGAAGATAATGAAAAGCAACCTTCTGGGTTTATGAATTTTCCAACTCCTAGTAATGGACTTTATGAAACTATTAATTTCTTTAGTCATTTTGAAGCTGAACATAAAGTTATAGACAAAAAAGGGGCGTTTGCATGGCGTAAAAAATCAAAGAATCACGAAAACCATTTATTCGATTGCAGATTATATGCTGAGGTTGCAAAAGATATTTTTCTATATAAAATATTTAAAGCTTCAAAGATACAGAATGGAACATGGCAACATTATGTAGATATGGTATCTAATAATTACAAAAAAGACGTTTTATAAAAAATACGTACATCATGTAAAATAATATTTATAGTATAATTAAATTAATATTTTTGAGTTCAAAATAAAATTAATTTAAAAATACGTATATGGCTTTAAGTGATGCAGTATCAGTAGATAGATTATCTAGTATAGTGGGATATAAATTAACTGGAGGTGATTTTTCACCAGTTAGTCCTAATTTACCTCAAAGAATTGCAGTTATCGGATTAGGTACAACAGCAAAACAAGCCACTATAAATGTAGATGAACCTAAACAAATAACATCTTTAAAACAAGCTGGTGATTTGTACGGGTTTGGTTCTCCTATATATAGTGCATTAAGAATATTAAAGCCTGTTTATGGTGGTGGAGTTGGAAGTATTCCGGTTGTTGTTTATCCTCAATTAGAAGATGGGTCATCTACGGCATCAGAAAGAACAATTACAATTACAGGAACAGCTACGTCTAATGGTATTCATTACCCTAAAGTTTGTGGCCGTACATCAATTGATGGTGAGAGTTATGAAGTTAATATAGTTTCTGGAGATGATCCTACTGCTATAGCTACAAAAATTAAAGATTCTATAAATTCAGTTTTAGCAAGTCCAGTTATAGCCACTAGTGCATTAGGTGTTGTTACTTTAGTTTCTAAGTGGAAAGATGCATCCTCTGATTATATTAACGCCACTGTTTTTGATAACGGATTAGATTTAGGTGTTACTTATGCTTATAGTGAGTCAGTAAATGGAACTGGTAATGTTGGATCTACACCCATAAATAACTCTTTAAATTTATTTGGTAATGAATGGAATACTATTGTAGTTAACTGTTATGATTTAGAGCAAGAAACAATATTAGATTTACTTCAAGATTTTAATGGTACTCCAGATGCAGAAACTCCAACAGGTAGGTTCGCTAGTACTGTTATGAAACCATTTATAGCATTAACTGGTGTTAATGACGATGAATCAATGGAAGATATAACAGATTCTAGGAAAAATGAAGTTACTATAGCTATTTGTCCAGCACCTGGATGTTTAACTTTACCTCTTGAAGCTGCGGCTAATATGGCCGTATTATTTGCAAATGTAACGCAAACCTCACCACATTTAGATGTTCAAGGTAAAAGTTACCCAGATTTACCTATTAATCAAGAAAACTTTCCTTTAAGTTCTGAAAGTTATGATTTTAGAAATGAAAATTTAAAAAAAGGATCTTCTACGGTTATGCCTGTAAATGGAAAATTCCAAGTTCAAGATTTTGTTACTACTTATAGACCAGATGGTGAGTTAATCCCACAATTTAGATATTGCAGAAACTTAATGATTGATTTTAACATTAAGTTTAGATACTTCTTATTAGAAGAAATTAATGTAGTAGATCACGCTATAATCGATAATGATGCAACTGTAACAGTAAATAAAACTATCAAGCCAAAACAATGGATAGGAGTTTTAAATAAGTTTGCAGACGATTTAGCTGAAGTTGCATTGATAGTTGAGCCATCATTTATGAAGGAATCTATACAAGTAGCTTTAAGTGATGTTAATCCTGATAGATTAGAAACATTCTTTAGATATAAGCGTTCAGGATTTGTAAGAATTGCATCAACAACAGCTGAAGCGGGATTTAATTTTGGAACAAACAATTAATAAAAACAAATTTTAAAAATATACAATTATGGCAGTTCATGGCGATATACAAGAAGTAACTTTTAATCACCCGACTTTAGGTAGCGGGGTGTTTTTTCCAAAGGCAGCTGAGGGAAACACATTTGATCCAGGCGGTTTAAGAAATTCAGATGATGCTAATAGCATTACTGGAGGAGGTTCTTTAATGATTCAAAAAAATAGGGTTAGAGGTTTTTTTGAGATTATGATTGAAAATGATATGAACGTTCGTAATGATGCAATTGTATTAAAGGAACTATCTGCGAGCCCATTACCAGCTGATTGGACTGTTACACATATTAACGGTACTGTTTGGGCTGGTTCTGGTGTTCCAGTAGGTGATATTACTCCAGACATGAATGCAGGTACAATGACTTTAAAAGTAGTGTCTAAGGAGTTCGTCAAAATAGTAGGTTAATAATAATAAAAACATAAAACATGGCAGATAGTAAAGCTACAAAAGTAATTAGTAGAGATTTAGCAGAACAAGAGGTTAACGAGTGGTTAGATTTTAAAAGAGTAAAATCAAAAAAAAGAGAATCAAATGCAGATGCAATTGAAAATCTAATTGATGGGTTTTGTGACGGCGATTTAGTAATGGATCAAGAAACAAAAGAAATAACATTAAAATTATCATTCCCTGCGGGTAATCTAAACGAATTTAAGTTTAAGCCTAGACTAAAACTTTCAGATACACATACGTATTTAAAAAACGCAAAAAGCGGAGATTTAGATGCTAGGGTATTAGCTTATATGTGTGCGTTGACTGGTTTAAATTCTGGAATAGTTAAAGAATTAGATACAGAGGATTACGGATTAGCTCAATCTATTGCGATTTTTTTCTTCTAAGCCTTGAAGATATAGATATAATGATAAAATCAATAGTTAGGAGTTTACATTGGACTCCTAGTGAATTTCAAAATCTGTATCTTGATGATACAGATTTTTTAGGTTTAGAATATTGGTATGATGATGTAATTAAGGTTGAAAAATCTATAACAACAAAACAAGGCAAATAATAAAATTAAAACAAGATATTAACCTAAAATGCGAAAACTAACCATACCATCCATATTTACCGCAGTAGATAAATTTTCTGGTCCAGTCGATAAAATGAGCAAAAATGCAAGTGCTTCATTTCACCGAATGGATAGAAATATGCGTAAAATGTCAAAAAGATATGGTGATATGTCTAAAAAATCGGCTATTGCTAGTGCTGCTATTATAGCACCTTTAGGATTATTGGCAAATGAAGCTGTAAAGTTTGAGGATAAAATGGCTGATGTAGCTAAAACTACTGGATTAGCAGGTTCTAATTTAATTAGTTTAGGTGATGATATTCGTAAAATGTCCGAAAACACAAGAACTGGAGTAAGTGATTTAGTTAAAATTGCTGAAATTGGAGGGCAATTAGGCGTTACTGAAGGGTTAAGGGAATTTATAGATTCAGCTGATAAGTTTAATGTAGCGTTAGGAGGTGATTTTTCTGGAGGAGTTGAAGAAGCTGTTTCGCAAGTTGGTAAAATTAAAAACCTATTTGAAGAAACGAGAGGTTTAAAAATAGATGAGGTTATAACTAGAGCAGGTTCGGCAATTAATACATTAGGATCTAAAGGAGCTGGAACAAGTGCCAATATTACTGATTTTATTTTAAGATTAGGAGCAATGCCAGATGCGTTAAAACCATCTATTCAAGGAACTGCTGCATTAGGTACATTTTTAGAAGAGGTTGGAATTACATCCGAAAGGGGTGCAAGTGGATTAAGTAAACTTTTATTAGTTGCTAGTAGAGATATGGGAGGTTTCGCTAAGCAAATGAAAATAACCCAAAAAGAAGCTAAAGTTTTACTTCAAAATGACCCTACTGAATTTACTAAAAGATTTTCGGAAACATTTAAAGGATTAGAACCTGATAAATTAGGTAAAAAATTAAAATCATTAGGTGTTAATTCTCAGGAAGCTATAAAGGTAGTTGGGGCATTAGGTTCTAACACAAAAAGATTAACCGAACTGCAAGGTTATTCAAATAAAGCATTTAAGGATGGCACAAGTTTATTAGAAGAGTTCAACACTAAAAATAATACGACAGCTGCAAGAATGGCAAAAGTTAAAAATCAATTTTTATCATTATCAGTTGATTTAGGAAACGTATTAATACCAGTAATTAATGATTTAATGACTTCATTAATGCCAGTAATAAAAGGTTTTGCTAGTTGGGCTAGAGATAACAAAGGAACTGTAGCATTGATAGCTAAATTAGCTTTAGGAATTGGAGTGTTAACTGGTGCATTCTCATTAGTTACTGGTGCAATTAGTTTAGGAGCTAAAGCTATGGGGTTGCTTAATACGGCATTCTTTATGAGTCCTATAGGTTGGGTTGTTGCTGGTATAGCTGCAATAGCAACAGCTAGTTATTTTTTATATAAAGAGATAACAAAAGTATCTGATGCACAACAATTGCAAAATGATGTTTTAGAGAAAGCAAAAGAGCGTTCTTTGGATCAAAGGGTTGAGGTTGCGTTATTATTCAAAACATTAAATAAAGCTAAGATAGGTACAGATGAATATACTGATGCTGTTTCTAAATTAGAGCAAATGCAACCAGGTATAACAAAACAGTATAACTTACAGTCGGAAGCTTTAAGAGATTTAGATGGGGCTCAAAAATCTTTAATGGGTAACTTAATGAAGTTAGCCAAAGAGGAGGTTATGGCTGAAATGATGAAGGATAAAATGCGTTCAGCAATGGACAGACAAGATAAAGGAGTTACTTTAATGGATAAAGCTATAGCATTTAGTAATTTTGGATTTGGAGTTAGTGGTGAAGATATAATGAATTTAGAAATAAATAAATTAAATAAAGAAGCCGGAATGCTAGGAAGCCAATTAGCAGAATCAAAACTACAAACTGCAAATCCAGTAAAAGCACAAAATACAGCTACAAATGAAACAATAAAACAAACTACAGAAAATGTAGTATTAGATTTTATAAATATGCCTAGTTTTATGAAAGTAAGCAGTAGTAAAAAAGGAGATTTAAAACAACCATCAACCGGAAGTACAAAACAAAATTAATCTATATGAGCGACTTAAAAATGATTGAAACAGGTTCGGGAGGTGATTTAGTTTTATTGGGTAATGACTTAGTAGTAGTAAATAGTTTTCAAAATATGCCGTATATAGGGTTGTTTGGTGGAAATATAGAAGAAAACACTAAGGAATTTAAATACGGAGAACAAAGATATGATTATTGGGCTAATGAATTGTTATTTAATAAGAAACCTAAAATACAATACAATTCAGATTTAGAAAGGTTATTACAAAATATAGCATTAAATAGCTCGTCTAGGTTGATAATTGAGGAAACAATAAAAAAAGACCTTTCATTTATGAATGAATTTTCGATTGTAAATGTAGAAACTTCAATAGCATCAGTTGATAGGCTAGAAATAAAAATAGAAATTGAGCAACCAAAGGAATTAGAATCAGCTATTTTTAGTTATATTTGGGATATTGCAAAACAAGAATTAATACAATTATGATAGATATTCCAAAATTAAGCGAATTAAATGACAGTATCATAGCTGATATTGAAAACGAATTTAGTATAACTATACCAACTTATGGTAAATCGTTTTTAAGAGCTTTAGCAGCAGTTCAGGCGGCTAAATTAAAGCAGTATTATTTAGGATTAGCGAATGTTCAAAAGAATACATTTGCAGATACAGCAGATAGTGAAGATTTCGGAGGTACTTTAGAACGTTTTGGTAGAGTTAAATTAAATAGAAATCCATTTGCATCTACACAAGGAGAATATACGGTTCAATTAGTAGGTACTAATGGGGCTATAATACCAGCATCAACAACTTTTAAAAGTAATGACGATTCAACTAACCCAGGTAAATTATTTGTATTAGACAGTGCTTATACATTGGCTGGAACTCAAATAATAACATTAAGGAGTTTAGAAAGTGGAGTTGATGCACGTTTAAATATTGGGGATAAATTAACTATAACATCACCAGTTTCATTAGTTGATTCAGAAGTTACGGTATTAACCGAAGTAACGGCACCAGTTGAAGCGGAAACAATAGAAGATTACAGACGTAAAGTAGTTGATTCGTATCGTTTAGATCCTCAAGGCGGTTCGGGTTCAGATTATCGTTTATGGGCATCTGAAGTTACAGGAGTAAAACAAAGCTATCCATTTGCATCAACTAATTACAATGAAGTTAATTTATTTGTTGAAGCTACAATACCAAGCTCAACAGATGGTAAAGGAACTCCATCAGCTACAATATTAAGTGATGTTGAAGATTCAATAGAGCTACCAACAATAGACAGACCAGCACGAAAACCATTAGGAGTTTATGATGTTAATTATTTACCTGTAACTCCATTAGATGTAGATATTCAGGTAGTTGGTTATTTAAATCTAACGGCAGCTATACAGACTTTGATTAGTTCGGCTATAACTGACTTATTAAGTGAGGTTAGACCATTTGTAAGTTCGATTGATATTTTAACAGAAAAAAACAATGTATTAAATGAAAATAGTATAATTGCAGTGATTTTATCTGCTGTTCCTGGTTCTATATTTTCAGCAGTTAATTTATATGTAGATGGTAATTTAGTTAATTCGTTTGATTTTGATAACGGAGATATTCCATATTTAAATAGTATTGCTTATGTCTAGTACTATATACAACAGGCTAAACTTAAATAGCTCTTCACCTAGTGTAAATAAAGATTACGTTAGGTTTACGGCTGGTTTATTTCACAATAGAAGAGCTATATCAATTAGAATTAAATTAACAAGCGATATAAACACGACTACAAACAATGGACTTTACTCTATATTGTCAAGGTTTATAAGTTCAGGCACTCCTAACGGATTTATTCTAAGATTTGAGGCAGGTAAAATAAGATTATTATATTATAACGGAGGTTATTTTGGTGTAAATTCCGACAATAATAGTTGGACTAGTGGTCAAGTAGTAGATATAACAATAGTTTATGGTGCTACTGGAAAATTAATGTATATAGATGGAGTTTTACAAACCGAAGTAGGTTCGGGGTCTGGAAATACAGGGGTTATTGCATCCGACACAAGTATTGGAGGTATTTTTAACTTAGATACACAATGGGGGTTCTTTATAGCTAGTAATTTACAAATATGGGATAACGCGTTAACAAGTACCGAAATAAACAACTTAATAGGAGTTATTCCAGATGTAAGTGCAACTGGCTTAGTTGAGTGTTTTCCTTTTGCAGATGAAACAGGAGCAACAACAACAGGAATAAAAGGTAATACAGGAACTATAAATACTTCTAATGTTGGAGGAACTACTTATATTGATAGCACAATAAGAGAAGACTATACTTTTGACCCTATACCACCAGACCCATCAGGCAATGAATTTCTACAAAAACAAATATTAAAAGCAACTAATCAACTATACCCAACAGGTAGAGCATTTAATATGCTTAATGGAACTGAATTAAGTAACTTACATAAAGCTTTAATTAAATCAGAATCATTAGCCTTTGAGAATGCAAAAGGTATATTAAACCATATATTGCCAGATAATGATGGATTCGGTACAGATGATGCTGCATTATGGGAAAATAGACTAGGATTAATAACTAATACGGCTGTATCATTAGCGGATAGAAAGTTAGCAATTCAAAGGAAAATGAATCAACCAGGAGAATATCCAGCTAAACAAAGTGCAGGATATTTAGAAGAACAATTACAAGCTGCTGGATTTACTGTTTATGTACATGAGAATATACCCGAAACGGATATTTATGATTTTTTGATTACTAATAATACTGTGAGGTTCGGACCTAATAGAATGGGTACATTTAGATACAATTCAACAGTTCCTAATTATAATAGTTTATTTGATGTTATAAGAATGAATACGGTACGAATGGGTGCTGTTAGATTTAATCAAAAGGTATATTTAAACAAGGTTGCTAATCATATTGAAGAATATAAAGATGCTTACTTTCCTATTTATGATAATTTTAGGAGTACTTTTTTTATTGGAGGAATTACAAAAGGTGATTTTGCAAATGTACCATTAGCACGAAAAGAAGAGTTTAGGCAATTAATACTAAAAATTAAACCAGTCCAAACAATAGGATATTTATTAATAAATTACATATAAAACAAAAAATATAAAAAATGGAGTTATTTCAAAACAAACCAGATACACTAGCGGTAAGTGCTGCTTATCCTTATTCAGGAATTAAAGATGATACAGGTTCTAATGATGGAACATTAGTAAATCAAAACACGTTAAATGATTACATTCAATTCTTCGAAAAGACTTTTGACGAATCTGGGGATACTGCAAACGGATTACCAGATAATGCGACTAATGGTTTTCAATTATTTGAAGCTGCCAAAAAGGTTTTTAGGCCTTACAAGTCTTATGTAGCTTTGATTAGCCAAACTGGTACGGCTGCACCAACTGTTAAGGTGTTGGAAAATCAATTAGGAGCAGCTATTGTTTGGAGTAGGGCCGCTTCTGGAGATTATGGAGGTACTTTAGTAGGTGCATTTACATTAGATAAAACCGTAGCTTTTTTAGGGGGGTTTAATTCTGCTTCTAAATTTGGTGTTTGCGGTAGACTTTCAAATGATGCTGTAGCTTTACTGTCTGATGCAGATGGAACATTTAGTGATACTTCTTTAGAAATAAGAGTTTACTATTAATATTTAGTTTTTATTTGTTTTTAAATAAAAATAAACTATATTTGATAAACAATAACTAAAAAAACAGATATGAAAACTTTAATTTTATTAACGGTATTACTTGCATTTTCATGCACAAAAGAAACTATTAAAACTGTAGTAGTAGAGAAACAAACAGAAACCTTTGAAGATTTTGAACGAAATAATAGGTTTGGAGGTTATGAGGTTTACACTGCACTAATTAGTCAAACTGGAACTAATCCGCCTAATGTAACTGTATTAGAAAATACTTTAGGTCCTATATTATGGAATAGATACGGATTGGGAGAATATACAGGAACTTTGTTAAATGCGTTTCCAATAAATAAAGTTTTTATAATGTTTGAAGGCAATGGAGACTATTACACTACCGGCAAATTTAGAATAAATGATAATTCTATAGGGTTACAAAACTTTTTAAACGGATATTTGGCAGATGGTTTTTCTTCATCAATCGAAATAAGAGTTTACTATTAATGCAATTTAACGTAGATACTAACGCGGTAATTAAGCTTACCAATGAGCTGGAGAAGTTGAGTCATTCAGCTTTTCCTAACGCGGTTAGAGGTACGTTAAATGGATTAGCTTTAGATGTCAAAAAACGAACTATGCCATTAATGGTTGAAAAGGAATTTACACAAAGACGTAAAACATTTTTCAAAGCAAATAGTAGGGTTGAATTTGCAAGAGGTTTTAACCTTAATACAATGCAGTCCGAGGTTGGTTTTATTGATTATAAAGCAAAAGGAAATAGAAAAGCTATTGATGAACTTGAACAACAAGAACATGGCGGTAAAATTAAAGATAGGGAGTTAATTCCGCTTGATAAGGCTCGTATATCTAAATCAAGAGCTAAAAATGTAAGATCAAAAAACAGATTAAAAGGTAAGACAATAATTAAGGTAACTGGACAACCAGGAAGAAACTATAAACATAAATTTCATAACGCTATTATTAGAGCTGGTATAGGTGGTTATATTCAAGGTGATAAAGTAGTTTCAAGAGTTAAAAACATTCAGAAAGTTAATAACGGTCGTTTTAGATGGAAATTTGATTTAGAAAATATATATTACGTTAATAACGAAAAAACAGTAGAAATTAAAAAACCTACACATTTCATGCGTAAAGCATCAGAAATGAGTTTAAAAAAAGGTGACGAGATATATTTTAAAGAAGCTACAAGGCAATTCGACAGGCATTTTAGCAAAAAATATTAATAATTATGAGTTGGGTTGAAAAAATAAAACAAGGTATTAAAATCACTACTGGAGATGGTAAGGTTTACGAGCCTTTGTATATGATTACCAGTAAAAATGTAGGTTTTAATATTGCTCAGTTTGAGTTTCCTAATGTAGAGGGTACTTTAGTTAAGAGAACAAAACAAAAAGGTTCTACCTATTCATTAGAGATAATATTTCAAGGTGAAAATCATTTAGATGTATCTAAAGAGTTTGAAACTTCAAATAGAGATTCTAGGGAGTGGCAAATATCACATCCTATTTATGGTATTTTGAATGTACAACCAGTATCATTAAATTATAATCCAACTGGATTAAATACAACAATAATAACAGGTGAGATAATCGAAACTATAAGTGAAGATTTCCCTAATGTAGTAGTTGATGCAAGTCAACAAATAGAAACTTATTTTGAAGAGTACGGAGAGTTCACGTTAAATAATTTTAATAACTCTATAGATTTACAGGCGGAGGATTTAAACACGTTTAAAACTCAAACTAAAGAAATGTACAATATAGGTTCTGGAAGTATTAAAAGTGGATCACAATCTAATGAGTATTTTAATTTATTTAATAAAGCAAATTCAGCAATATTAAGTGGGTTTTCGGATGTATCCTTAATGATTAACACGGTATCGGCTGTATTGGTGTATCCTTATCAATTTACAAACTCGATAAAAGATAGATATGCAATGTTTGAAAATCAATTACAAACATTAAGTAATAATGTACCGTTATTAAATACAAAGAGTGATAAATTAATATACGAAACAAATGCAGGTTCTATAATATCAGCTCAATGTTTATCGGTTAATAATGTTTTACCTAATGATTTTGATAATATTGATAATGTATTGTTTATTATAAGTCAATTAACAAGTACTTATAATACATATATCAATAACTTAGATTTATTGCAAGGTTTAAATGGAGCTTTACCTGGTGTTTATATGCCTAATTATGATTCGGTAAACGCTTTGTCTACTTTGGTTAACTTTACTTTGTCTAATTTAATGAATATAGCGTTAAACTCTAAAACCAAAAGAACTTACATATTAGATAAAGATATTAACCCTTTATTATTGGCTCATAGGTTTTACGGTTTGGATATTGAAGATAATAATTACGAATTATTTTTAACTCAAAACAACATAGTATTAACTAATTTACTGATGTTACAACAAGGAACTGAAGTAGTTTATTACATTTAATATGGGATTACTATTAAAGGTTAAAAATAAAACAGTTGATTTTTTTAATGATTTTTCATTTAATTTACGTTATGATTCAGTAGCTTCTAGTTTTGGATTTAGTTATTATTATGATCCTAATAATTTAGAAAATAAACAAATATCTGAAATACTTAAATTTAATGAAGTTCAATTATATTACAATGAACAATTATTAATAACTGGAAATATAATAAATCAAGGGTTTAAACAAAGTTCAACTAAACAATTAGCACGTTTTGGAGGTTACTCAAAAACTGGAGTTTTAGAGGAGTGTCAAATTCCAGTTAGTTTATATCCTTTGCAGTTTGATAAATTAAATCTTTATGAAATTGCAAGTAAATTAACTAAACCATTTGATATTGAAATATTAATTGATATTTCAGTAAGAGATAGGATGGGCAAAATATTTGATACTTCGACAGCTTCCGAACGCTCAAGTATTAAAGACTATTTAACCGATTTAGCAGTACAAAAGGATATTATAATAACTCATACTAGAAGGGGTGAATTAATGTTTACGGATGCCAAAACAACTGGAAATACAATAATAGATATTGATTTAACTGAGGGTACTGAAAATGTAAATACAATAGCTACTAATTTCAATATTGATTATGATGGGCAATCTATGCACTCGGAAATAACAGTACAAAAACAAGCTTCAATTGATGGCGGTAATGCTGGTGAATTTACTATTAAAAACCCTTATGTAACAAATTATTTTAAACCTAGAGTTGTTATTCAAAGTTCAGGAGATGATAACGATACTAAATTAATGGCTAGGCGTGAACTTGGCAATGAAATAAGCAATATAAAACTTAGTTTTGATATAAACACTTGGTTAATTGATGGCTTAATAATAAAGCCTAATAATTTAATATCTTTAATAGCTCCAGAGTTAGGAATATTTAAAAGAACATTGTTTTTTATTGAGTCGGTTAATTTCACTGGTGATAATGTTTCGGAAACAGCAACAGTTAATTGTGTGTTGCCCGAAGTGTATAATAAAAACGAAGTTAAAAGTATATTTGAATGAATAATTTAGTAAAAGTAATATCAACAAGAATAGGGAGTAAAACACGTAGATTAATTAAATATTTAAGATACGGCAAAAATGATATTCAAGAGTCTTTTGAAGTTTCTCCTTATGGTTTTGATTCAGTTCCAGTAAAAGATATGATAGCATTATATTCTAGTACTGGCGAAATAGGCAAAAATGTAATAATAGGTTATATAAATAAAAATAAAGTAGCTAAAGTTGGCGAAAACAGATTATTTGCTACTGATGAAAATGGTAACGAAAAAACATATTTATATTTAACTAATTCGGGTGATTTAGAATTGAATGGCAATACAGATAATGCGGTTCGATACAGTGAGCTTGAAAAATCATTTAACGAGCTTAAAACCGACTTAAATGGAATGATTCAAGCGTGGAATACGTTCGCAACTTCATACGTCCCAGGAAGTCCAACAACTGTTGGTTTACCTCCTACATTAGCAAGTAGTACCGTATCAGTTAGCACCGTAACTGTAACAAATGCTAAAATAGATAACATTAAAACCAATTAAATAATTATATTTGTAACTATGGCGAATAATTTATATTTTTTCAAGTTGGATTCTGGAATGGAAACGCCAACACAATTGAGGACTAAAATAACTCAATTAGATGCAATTATATCAGCATTGTATGATACTGCATTAAAATCGGTTGCAACTGGTAATTATGTAAGGTATCAAATTGATACAGGGCAAACAAAACAAGATGTTGAATACTCTACAATGTTGCAAGTTACAAAAGCTATTCAAGATTACGAAAAGCTAAGAAGTATGTTAGTTAATAAATTACAACCTAGAGTTATTCGTTTAATGGATTCAAAGAATTTTAAATTTTAATTATGAATATATTAGGTTACGATATAAGTATAAAAAGAGAACAGAAACAAATCGAGCAAACAAAAGCTTATTTGTCAACTTCTGGAACTTGGGGTGCAGGTTATACAAAGAGTTTTAATGGTGAAAAAAATGTAGGGGAAATAGGGCCTATTATAAATTATAGATTAGATCATTCTAGTTTGGCATCTCGTTCATGGCAAGCCTATCTTGAAAGTGAGATAGCTAAAACTGTTTTAAATAGGTTTACTATATGGATAGTTGCAAAAGGTTTAAAACTTCAATGCTCACCAGGTAAAAGAGTATTAGCTAGTGAGGGAATTAAAATTGAAAGTGAAGAGTTTAACGAAATTACCGAAGCTCGTTTTAATTTATGGGCAAAATCAAAACACTCATCATATTCAGGAGAGTCTAATTTACAAGATTTAGCAAAAGAAAGTTTTAAAAACAGTAAAATAGCAGGTGACAATTTAGTAGTATTAAGATATGAGAAAGGCAATGTAAATATTGAAATAATAGATACGTGTCATTTATCTGATGTTACTTTGGGTTCTGTTGTAGCTAAAGGTAATTCATTAAAGAATGGAGTAGAAGTAGACGAAAAAAAGGAGCATATAGCTTACCATGTAAAAATAAAAGGAGGTAAGACAATGCGTGTTTTAGCTAAAAATGAACAAGGATTAAGAGTTGCATTTTTAGTTTATGGATCTAAGTATAGAATTGATAATTTAAGAGGTTTACCTGTTATTTCTACATCATTAGAAACATTAAAAAAGGTTGAGAGATACAAAGAAGCTGCAGTTGGTTCAGCAGAGGAGCGTCAAAAAATAGCATACGCAATTACACATAATCAATTTTCGGATGGAACAAATCCATTAGGAGATAAATTAAACTCGTTTTTTGATGCCGATAATGAGAATAATATGGGATCTCCTTATAATGATAATGGTGATGCGTTAGCAAATAAAGTAGCTGCAACAACAAATAAACAAGCTATTAATATGCCTATAGGCTCTGATTTAAAACAATTAGAGTCTAAAAACGAAATGTTTTTTAAGGAGTTTTACGAAACTAATGCAAATATAATATGTGCTAGTATTGGAATACCCCCTAATGTTGCGTTTTCTCTTTATAACGATTCGTTTAGTGCTTCAAGAGCTGCAACAAAAGATTGGGAGCATACAATTAGTTTTGAAAGGGATAGTTTTCAAACTCAATTCTATGATAGGGTTTATGCATTTTGGTTGCATACTGAAATATTAAAAGGTAAAATTCAAGCTCCAGGTTATTTATTAGCATTTAATAAAGGTAATTGGATGGTAACTGAGTCATATTTGAACGCTAGATTTACTGGTCCTATGTTTCCACATATTGACCCAGTTAAAGAGGTTAAAGCAGAAAGGGCTAAACTAGGTAAAGAAGCTGATAGTATTCCATTAACATCTGTAGAAGCTGCAACTGAATCTTTAATGGGAGGTGATTCTGATTCTAATATGGAGCAATTCTCTAAAGAAATAGAGAAAGCAAAGCGATTAAATATAATTAATGAAGTTATTGAGACCAACAACAATAAAACAGAATAATAAGTTAAAGGTTATTTAAGTTCGGTTTTCATGTAGCTGGGGTATTTTAGTAATTCCTCAGCTATTTTTATTTTAAGGTATGAAGATTTAGAAACTCCTATGTTTTCGCAAATATTACAAAGGGTGTTAAAATTTTCATTTGTAATTATGTTGTTTAGTCTAAATTGTTTTTCATTATTGTTTTTAGGTTTTGATTTTAACCTTTCATCTGTTGAGCTTATAATATCCATTATTATAGGCCTTAAAAAATCATTATATTTAATTCCTTTATTTTTACAAATGTTTTTAGCTGAGCTATGATTATCTTCGTTAATTCCTACTATATTAATGTTTTTTCTATTCATGTTTTTTTTGTTTATGCTAATTTATTAAAAAAATACGTATATCATGTAAAACTAATGTAATGTTTTATATAAAAATATAATTTTGGTTTATATGCCAAAGGAAATATTAATATATAGCAACATTCAAGACAATTCAGCTATGGATTTCATTAATTCAGTTAATGAAATTGAAAGTGATGGGGAATTGAATATTCGCATAAATACAAATGGGGGTAATCCTGAGTATGGATGGGGTATGATAGCTAAATTTGCTGAATTTGAAGGTAAAAAGTCAGTTAAAATTGATGGCAAAGCGTATTCAATGGGTATGTTTTTCTCTTGTTATGCTGATAAAGTAGAATGTTTAGATGTCAGCAATATGCTATTACATAGAGCTGCATATTCTGAATGGTTTGAAAAAAGCGAATATTTTACCGAAGCATTAAAAGGTAATTTAATTGAGATTAATAAATCTTTAGAAACTGCATTTAAAAACAAGATAGATGTAGCTAAGTTTGAAGATATAAAAGGAGTTAAATTAAAAGATGTTTTTTCTATGGATAATAGAATAGATGTTTTTTTAACTGCCAAAGAAGCTAAACAAATAGGATTAGTTTCTAAAATTAATAAAATAACTCCATCAAAGAAAGCTGAAATAGATGCTAGTATGATGGAGATTGCAGCTAAATATAACGAAACTTATATTAGTGAAGATTTAACAGATAAAAACGAAATTGAAGCAAAGGATGCTTTAATAGAAAATAAACAAAAAAAAATCAATATGACTATTGAAAAATTAAAAGCGGACCACCCTGAATTGTTCGCTCAAGTCCTAGCTATGGGTGTAGAGCAGGAGCATGACAGAATTAATGCGTTTTTAACATTTAGTGATGTCGATATGAATGCAGTTAAAGATGGCATTAAATCTGGGAAACAGATTTCATCATCTCAAATGACTGAATTAACTATCAAGAAAGTATCAAAAGATACTTTATCTGCTATGGAATCTTCAAATGCTGATCCAGTTAAAACTGATGAAGCTAATGCAAGTGCTGGTGATGTAGAGTTAACTCCTTTACAAAAGTTAGAAGCTAAAATAGATTTAGGTTTAAATATTAACAAAGAAAATAAATAATTATGAGCACTGTAACAACAACAGTTGATAATTCAAACTTTCAACAAAACAATTACGATCAATCTAAAGTTTTCTTAGGTGAAAATAGATTTGAAGATGTAGAATTTTCTCCAGTAGGGGCGGATTTAGTTTTAACTAAAGGTATGCTAATCGGTAAGATTTCAGCAACTCAAAAAGGTAAGGTTTTAGCATCAGCTTCAACAGATGGTAGCCAATTCCCTTATGGAGTTATTACGCAAGACATAACTATTACAGATGGTGATACAAAATCATTAAGCGTTTGTGTTGGTGGTAATGTAGCACAAGAAAAAATAACATTAGATGGTTCAGATACTTTAGCAACTCCAGTATCATTGCGTTCTATTGGTGATAGAATTATGTCTGATACATTAGGAATTAAATTAGTAGAAACAATAGAAAACTCTGGATTCGATAATTAATCGGGTTAATTGATTTTATAAAAACAAAAAATAAAATGAAAAATTTAAATAGAATATTTATGTTGGTGTTGGTAGCTTTAGTTATCACTCCATTTACAGGTAGTGTTGTTTTGGGACTTGGAATTGTTTCAGGATTAGCAATGTTATTACCTAGTGCTAGTGGTGTTTTAAACTCTACTATTCCAGTTCAAGATGCACAAGGTTTATTTACTAAAAAAATGATTGCAGTATATAGGGAGAAAATAAGTCCTATGTCGTTTTTAAGGTCGTTTTTCTCTCCAATTGAAACTATGACAAAAGAAGTTTCTATCGCTGTTAGAAGAGGGACAGAAAAGGTTGCAGTAGATGTAAGTAGATTTAGTGAAGGTAATCGTAATGAGTGGAGTAAAAGCACTGAAAAAATGATTATACCTCCAATGTATGACGAATATTTAACTGCTAATGAGCATATGTTGTACGATAGAGTTATTACTTCACTTTCTGAGAATCAAACTACATTCTTTAATGAGTTGACTGCTGAAATAGCTGAGGAAACAATGATGTTACAAGAGAAAATTGAAAGAGCTATTGAACTTCAATGTTCTCAGGTTCTTGAAACTGGTATTGTTCAGCTTAATGCTAACACAAATATTGATTTCAAAAGAAAAGCAGCTTCATTAGTAGCTCATTCAGCTGCAACAAATTGGGCAACTGGAACTGTAAACCCTTACAAAACATTAGAAGATGGTTGTAAGTTCCTTAGAAATGTAGGTAAAGTTCAAGGCGGTACATTTAATGCTATTTTAGGTAGTCAAGCAATTAGCGACCTTTATAACAATACTATTTTTAAAGAGAGAAACGATTTATCTAACATATCGTTAGATACTATTGCTGAACCTCAAAGAAATTCAGTAGGTGGTACTTTGCATGGTATTTTAACTGTAGGGTCTTATAGAGTTAGATTATGGACATATCCAGAAGTTTATGATAACGCATCTTCAACTAGCATACCTTATGTTAATGAAAAGAAAGTTATTTTACTTCCTGAAATGCCTAAATTTAAATTAGCTTATGCTGCGGTTCCTCAATTAATATCTGATGGTAAAGTTGAACAAAAAGGAGCTTATTTAATTCAAGAGTTTATCGATCACAAAAGAACAGCTCATGAAATTCATGTTAAATCAGCACCAATAGCTATACCAGTAGCAGTTGACCAGATTTATACAGTTCAAGTAGTAGCTTAGTAATAAAGTTTAATTATAAGGAGGTTTTTTAGCCTCCTTTTTAAAATCATTTAAAATGGCAAATTATAAAGTAATTTCAGCATCATTAGGAGGTTTAAGCAATAAAGTTTTTAAAGCTGGTGATTTAGTGACTGAAAAGAATTTTTCTAAAGGGAACGCTATTAAATTAGTTGAGCAAGGGTTTCTTGAGGAAATTAAAGAGGAAGCTAAAAAAGCTACTCCAAAAAAAGAAACAAAAAAACCAGTTAAGAAGTAATTAACGGTAAAAATATTAATAAAAGAAAACCGTATTGTAATTGATACGGTTTTTTTTGTAAAAAATCTAAAACAATGCCAAAGATATACGCAAAAGCAAATTATATATTTGTTGAGATTGATGGATACGACCATCCATTAGTTGATTCAAAGTTCAACACTGTTATAAGTCCTAAAGGAGGTGTAGATAACAAATATTTAATCAGTTCGGAGTTAATAGGAGATAGGGAGTTTAATTTTTCTGAAATTACAGATGAAAATGGAAGTTCTTATTCTCAAATTGATTGGGATGCTTTTTGGCAGAATAGTACGGGTTTTAGTCTTGCATCAGCGAGTGATGCTTTAGGTTGGGCTCAATATAATGATGGGCAGTACACTGAGGGCTCTCCCTTGTCTATTTCTACAGGAGTTACAGCAACATTAAATATAGATGGAACTAATACAATTAAAAGCCAATTGCCATCTGGTATTGATGATTTATATGATGTTAATACTTCAAAGGTGTTGCCAGTAAAGGTTGGAGATGGTTTTGCATTCTCCTTAGGTTTTAAAGCTAAGAGTACTTCTAATAACGGTAGAGGTTCAATATTTATAGATATTGGAGATGGTAGTAGATTATTTGAAAGGTTAATACAATTTCCTAGAGGTCAAAATATACAGCATCCTTTCTTTTTCTCTACTAATGGGTATCAGTTAAATAATTTCTTTGCTAATGGTGGTATAATTAAATATGCTGGAGAAGTAGGAACTACGACTATATACGATATAACATTACAGGTACATAGATTAATATTGGGTAAGTAATATGTTGAGTGCATTAAAAAAATTCAGGAACAAAGAAAGTGTTTGTATTTACTTTAATGAATTAGATACTTTTGAAGTTGGCGAGATAATTCAAATAAACGAAGATATACATGGAAGTATAGAATGTGAAAGGTTGCATAACAAAGGCAATAATCTAATGTTTAGGGTTGAAATGAAAAAGGGCGAACAATGGGAAATACACACTCACGACTGCAAAGAAACACTACTAGTTTATAAAGGAGAGTTATTAGATGAGGTTACTGGATGTAAAGCAAATAAAGCAAAAGTATTAACATTTAAACCAGGTAAAGAGCATTTAGTTAAATCCTTGTCAGATAGTATTTTTTATGTAGAATTTCAAAAAGTAAATAAGTAATGAAAGATATTGTATTGACTTACTTCCCCGAATTTTTAGCTATGATTGGAACGTCAATAGCTACTTGGTTTTTCAGTAGAAAATCTAAAGATATAGAACTAAAAAAAGCTAAAGAAGAGCTTGAAGCTTCAAAATCTACCAATATAGAAAACAATTTAGCTATATATCAAAAAATGATGATATTGATGAGCGTTCTCGTAAAAGAATAGACGACCTTATAGAACAAATAAATATTTTAACTCAAAAATATAAAGAGTTAGAGTTTGAGTTTGATGAATATAAAAATACGCATCCTTAAATAATAAACTATGGGCTTATTTGAACAATCACAACTAGATATGCAAAGCATTACCGAAAACTTAAATGATTTCGGGCAAGATGCAACTATTACAACTCCAGATGGATTAACTACGGTTAATATAATTGGTTGGCATACTAAACATCACACTAAATATGATATTGATGGGGTTAAAGTAAGCTCAAAGAACGCTAGTTTAGCATTTGCAGAACAACAGTTAATTGATGCATCATATCCAGTTAGAAACTCACAACAAGACGTTAGCTTAATAGGGCATATAATAACATCAAAAGACTCAACAGGAGTAGAAAAAACGTATATTGTGAATGAGAACTTTCCAGATGAATATTTAGGGCTTATAGTTCTTATTTTAGGAGATTACGAACCAGCATAATAATATAAATATATGGCAATTATAGATTACGCAATACAACCAGCTTCATTTGAATTAGTACGTGAACGTATAGGAGCTATTTTAAAGGATGAATTATCAAATCAATCTACATTATTAGGTAAATCTTATATTAATGCTGATGTGTTTATAGAACGTTCTATTTCTATGAATCAAACGGAAACATCTATGATAAATGTATCTTTGGCTAGTGGTGATTATGGTTTAATAACTGCAATTAGTCAAGATGGAACATATAATTTTGATATTGATATTTTCACTAAATCCAAAACAATAGGAAATGATAGGGGTGATTATTTAGCATCTGAAAAACTACAAAGATTAACAGGTATTTGTCATCATATTTTATCACATAATAGATATAGAACATTAGGTTTTGCACCTCCATTTATTGAGAATGTAACAGTTAGTAATATTAAATTTGCAAGTCCACAAACTGAGGAAACCGCTAATTTATTAATGAGTAGACTAAGTATGGCTGTTAGAGTTCCTGAAAGTAATAACCCTGTAACGCCTAATTTAATTGCAGGATATGAAACTGTTTGGAAAATAAACGAAACCGACTTAGGTTATAAAATTGAATCTTAATAAAACTCAAATGATAAGAATATTAATATTATCGTTATTATTAGTTGGATGTTATACTACTAATAAAGCAAAAAAACAAGTTGTTAAGGCTCACGCATTAAAACCTAATGTAACAGCTGAGTTATGCACTTCATTTTATCCAACTAAGGATAGTATAGTAAAAGAAACTATAAATATACCAGGTAAAAACGATACAGTTTTAAGTATGATTGTTGATACTGTTTACGATAGCAAAACAAATACGGTTTATTTGGATAGGATTAAATATATTAATCGAGTAGATACTGTTTTTAAATCTGTATTTAGCAACAAACAGTCAACAAGTAAAACAATACACTTGAATAATCAAATAAACGATTTAAACGAGCTTAATGCAGTAAACAAGCAAATTATATCAAACCTAAAAGAAAGTCGTAACAAATGGCGTTTCTATATGGTTTTAGCTGTGGTGTTGTATTTCGTTAAAGTTTATTTTACTAAAAAACTATTTTAAAATGGAAATTAACAAAGGAGAATGTATGAATGATTTTGAAGAAAATAACATTCCAGAATGTAAACTAAGTACTAAACACGAAATAGGTTTAAATAGTTCAACTGGTAGGGCTCATATTTTAAATGTTGACAATTTACCTAAATTTGATGGTAGTTCGGATTCAATACGTGATATAATTGATTTCTTAGATGTTGAGAACTCACTAAGATATAAAAGAACTTCAAGGGATACGTTTTGCAATATATACTCTCACGATTTAGCAAATCTAATGAATTGCTATATTCCTCGTGTATGGTGGAATAAATCGGCATTAAATACAGAAAACTTTGAAGCTAAGTATTTAAAAACTTGCAGAGAGTTAAATGCTAATGAGCTTTATAATTGGTTTAGTGATTACGGTCATTATTTCGGGTGGATTCAATTAGATAGCACAACTGAAGCCCAAAACCATGCTAATAATAATAAATGCGTTATAATGGTTGCTGCTAATAAAAATAAATCACGTTCGGGGCATATTGTTAATGTTGTTCCAGAAAACGAAGAACATAAAGCTATCGGTTCGGGTGGAATAACTACAATACCATTACAATCACAAGCTGGATCAACAAATAAAAAATATTTCACATCTAAATGGTGGGGTAATATGGAGAAGTTAAAAATATTTGCTAAATTAGATTAATGAAGTACCGTTATAAGACTTAACGGATTTATATATTTCTTGTTATACTAAAAAACCCTCATAATTATCAGTTATGAGGGTTTTGTTTTTCGGAACAGTTACTAAAAAAAATATTTAATGTATTTGATTTCTGTTCCTAAACCATACTCTTACAAGTCTTATGCAAGTGGTTTTAATTAATTATATTAATTCGTCATCATCTTCAAATGTAGCGTTTTGAAATTCATCATTTACATTATTAGCTTCATCTTTAGGGCTTGAATTATCTACGTATTCAAATTCGTCATTTTCAAAGTTTTTAATTACTGCTTGATCTGTAGTAACCGCCTTTTGCATTTCTAAACTCATTGGCCCATATTTACTAATTAATAGTTTTAATACGGTTTTTTGTGCCATCCCCTTAAAGTCTGATTTCCATATCGAACTACTATGATTATATGATTTTGAATATTTAATTGCATGAGCTGTTAATTCTTCTTTAGTCATGTAAAATAGCTTGTTAAATCCATTCTTTAGCATAAAATAAGAAGCATAACCGATAGGTTCACCAACTTCTGGAACTGAAAAATCAAACTTACAGCCAGTTAAAGGATTATTTTCTAATAATTGCCCCTTATAAATTGGAGTTGATGATATTGTTTCGTATTCGCCTGAACGAATTGCCAAACGAATAAAACCTTTATATCCTAATTGAAATTGAGCTTTACCACCGTAAGGTACTATATAAGATAATCCTAAATTATTATTGATAGGTAGATTTAAAACCGCAGCAGTTGCAGCAGCTTGAAATATGGAGTTAACATCCGCCTTAGCTAATAAACTATTACCAGATACTGATTGTATTACCGAAGTAATAAAGTTAGTTGAATTACCATCTAAAAGCTCGTTAAATTTATCAACTACTTTAGGTTGTTTAAAAAACTCTTGTACTGTTTTTGGTTTTGTTTTTGCTACTTGTTTTGTCATTTTATTTTTGTTTTTTTAATTTACATTTAATTATTGAGCAGTCTAAGTTCTTACATTTGTTTTTACAGTCACATAATCTAAATTGCTTCAATTCACTAGGCACTGTGCTAGTCATATTACCTAAATCTGTTTGTTTTTTGTCTGTTGGTGTCATAATTTTAATATTCTATTCCTAAAGGTTTAATCATTGGTTCATATCCTTGCCATTCATCATTAAACAAACACTCGGCATACGTGTTTAAGTCTTCTTTGTATTTTTCACGCCCAACTCTTAAAGTGTTGCTGTCGGCAAAAAACACATTCACTAAATATGGGTAAGTTTTTTCTACTGCAATAAAATAAAACCTTTCAATATCAAAACCGTTTTCTATTAATCCATCACTATAAAAACTAGCTTGTACATCATATCTGAATTTGATAGCTGAATTTTTAAAACCCCTATCGGATGCATCTACGGTACTTTTTAAGTCTAGTATAAATTTACGGTCTTGATTCCATTTATCTGGCCTACACTTACATTTAATATCTGTATCTTGGTCTGTCCATGTAAATGTTTGTTCAGCTACTCCACCTTTTAATAATTTGGATGCAATAGGGTGATTTAATACTGATTCAGTCATTCCGCTAATTTGTAAATAGGTTTTATAACTAATACAACTTTTATCTTTATGTTGAGCTTTAAAACTCTCTTTTTTGTATTTTGATCCAGTACCTTTATAATCAGGCATAACTACATATTCCTTTGCTAATAATTCAGGTTCTAATACAAATGTATGAAATGCACTACCAGTTAAAAAAGCTTCATTAAACGGCTCTTTAGGTTTATTTTTATCTAAATAATGTGAATGATATAATTTAGGAGCTTTACGTATTTTATCAAGTCCAGATTTACTAATATAGCTAGTATTGGAATGGTATTGTTTATTTGTTAGTAGTTCCATTAATTTAGGTGTTAATTTATATTTATTTGTTTTTGTTTATACGAATGTAAATAAAATTATTATATTTGTCAAAACAAAACTAATTAAAAATAATATGATTGATTTCACAAATGATGAACTAACGGTTCACGAACAAATTAAAAAGAAACTAGATGAACTAGGTATTTCTGAATCTGAACTATGCCGTAAAGCTGGTATAGATAGACAGGTAATGTTTCGATTAAGCCAAAAAGATAGCAAACCTATTTGCCATATAAGAAAATTGGTAATTACTATTAACGAAATTGAAAAGGAAATTAAAAGAACTCGTGAATATGAACATTTAGGAGGTAATGAAAACGAAATAATAAATTAACCATGAATATAGAAGTTAAAGAAGATATTGTATTTGCTCCGATTGAATTAAAAATAATAATAGAAACTCCAGAAGAGCTTTGCGATTTATGGCATAGGATTAATTTAAATCCATCAAATAAAGAAAGTAAAATTCTTATTAGATATCCAGATATAGATGTTTTAAAGCACCGTATGGATACAAAAAATCTATTATATGGAGAATTAAGTGAATTAATAAAAAAACACAAACTATTTAAATAAACTAACATGAGCTCAGTAAACAAAGTAATACTAATAGGTAATTTAGGAACAGACCCCGAAGTCAAACACCTAGAAAATGACAATTCAGTTGCTAACTTTCCAATTGCAACAAGTGAAACGTATAAAAATAAACAAGGGGAGAAAGTAACTAATACAGAATGGCATAGGATTGTATTTTGGGGTAACTTAGCTAAAATAGCTGAAAAGTATCTTAAAAAAGGTTCTAAAATATATGTTGAGGGTAAACTCGTTACTGAAAAATACACAGACAAAGATGGTAACGACAGATACACTACTAAAGTAGTTTGTAATAACTTGACTATGTTAGGTGGTAATCAAACAGAAACTACAACCGAAAACACTGCAGTAGATAATCCCGAAGACGACTTACCATTTTAAATAAATAAATACCGCCTATAATTTTAAATTAAACACCTATAAATGAAATTAAGAGATTACCAACAAAAAGGAGTAAATGACATACGTAACGAATATATAAGGGGTAACCATGCACCTTTATTTGTACTTCCAACGGGCGGCGGAAAATGCCTAGCCAAAGGAACTGAAGTCATAATGTTAAATGGAGAAACTAAAAAAGTAGAAAACATAAAAGTTAATGATGTTTTAATAGGTCCTGACAGTAAAAAAAGAATAGTAACATCTATTTGTAAAGGAAAAGAAAACTTATATAAGATAACTCCAATTAAGGGTGATTCATTTACTGTAAACGAAAGTCATATATTATCGTTTAAAATATCAGGAAAAGACAATGTATATTGTAATGGAATTAAATACAAAGGTGACAGTATAGCTAATATATCTGTTTTAGAATATTTAAACTCAAACGACACGTTTAAACACGTAGCTAAGATTTGGCGTACAGGAGTTGATTTTGATGCGAAATATAGAGAATTACCTATAAATCCATATTTATTAGGTTTATGGCTGGGTGATGGGGCTAGAAACAAATGTTCTTTTTGTTTTCATAATGATGATTTTGAAGTTATAGAATACTTATATAAGTATGCTGATATAAATAATTTAAACATAAGAAAAGAGTATAATTCAGAAAACTCTAACAATTATCATTTATCAGAAAAAAAACATTCTGGCCGTGGAGGTTCTGCATTTAATAATAACCTTAAAAAAATAGGAGTATACAAAAACAAACATATTCCTTTTGATTATTTAACATCAAGCAAAACTGATAGGTTAAGTTTGCTTGCTGGTTTAATGGATTCTGATGGTCATAATAGCAGAAATGGATTTGACTACATAACTGTAAGTGAAAAGCTATGCAATAATATATTGTATTTATGTAGGTCATTAGGTTTAGCGGCTTACAAGAGTAAATGTGTTAAAAAAATAAAATCAATAAATTTTGAAGGTACTTATTACAGGATTTCAATTAGTGGTAATACTGAAATAATACCAACAAAATTAAAAAGAAAACAAACAGAAAAAAGAAAACAAATAAAATCAGTTTTAAGAACTGGAGTTAAATCAATAGAATGTTTAGGTATTGGGGATTACTACGGATTTGAGTTAAAAGGTAATGACAGATTGTTTTTACTTGGAGATTTTACAGTAACACATAATACGGTTGTTTTTTGCCATGTAGCACAAACATCCGCATCTAAACAAAAAAACGTACTAATATTAGTGCATAGGGTTGAATTATTACGCCAAACTTCAAGGGCTCTTAAGCGTTCAGGTGTTGAACATGGTTTAATAAATCCAAAATATACGCCTAATTTACACGCACCCGTACAAGTTGCAAGCGTTCAAACATTAGTTAATAGATTAGAACGTATTAATCCACCTGATTTAATAATAGTTGATGAAGCTCATCACGCTACTGCTGGTAGTTGGCGAAAAGTAATAGATTATTTTCCTATGGCTAAAGTTTTAGGAGTTACAGCAACCCCTATACGTGGAGATGGTAAAGGATTAAATGCAATGTTTGATTGTTTGGTTATGGGGCCGCAAATATCTGAATTGATTGATATGGGTTTTTTAGTAAAACCAGTTATTTATGCCCCACCAAAGAAAATAGATTTGTCAAATGTTAAAATAGTTAGGGGTGATTACGATAAAAAAGAAGTCGTAAACATAATGGACAAGCCTACCATTACAGGTGATGCAGTTCAGCATTATAAAAAACTATGTTCGGGAGTTCCTGCTGTTGTTTTTTGTGTTTCTGTTATTCATGCTGAAAATGTAGCCGAACAATTTCGATTAGCTGGTTATACTTCATATTCAGTTGATGGATCAATGGATGATGATACACGTTCACGCATATTAAACGGTTTAGGAGATGGATCAATTCAAGTAGTTACATCATGTGATTTGATTTCAGAGGGTACAGACATACCTGCTATTGGTTGTGCTATATTATTACGACCTACTTATTCAAAAAGTTTATATTTACAGCAAGTAGGTAGGGCTTTAAGATTATCTGAGGGTAAAAAAGAAGCTATTATATTGGATCATGTAGGTAATGTAATGGAACATGGATTTCCAGATGATGAACAACAATGGACTTTAGATGGAACTAAAAAAGGTAAAAGGAAGAAAAAAGACAATGAAGAAACAGTAAAAGCAGACCAATGCGAGAGTTGTTATGCTGTTTATGAACCTGCTGATTATTGTCCTTATTGTGGATTTGAGAATAAAAAGAAAAAGCAACGTGAAGTTGAAGAGGTTGCCGGTAATTTGGAACGATTAGAACGTGAAGAACAACAGAAAAAAGCACGTAAAGAAGTGGGGAAAGCTAGAAGTCTTGAAGCATTACTAGAAGTAGCTAAACAAAGAGGTTATAAACCTAGTTGGGCGCATCATGTTTTTAAGGCTAGGCAAAATAAAAAATAAATAAAACAAAAGTTTATTTGTTTTTAAATAAAAAGTGTTATATTCGTAAACAATAAATAACAAACACCTAAAAGAAATGGAAAATTACAAAGTAGAAAAAAACGAAACAGGATTAACGATTTTAGAATATTTAGGAAGTTCTAAAGACGTTAAAATACCTAAAACAATCAAAGGAATATTAGTAACCTCAATAGGAAGTAATGCGTTTAGGAGTAACGAATTAACTAGTGTAACATTCCCCGATAGTTTAACCTCAATAGGAAGTTATGCGTTTAGGAGTA
>CBDUPT010000003.1:0-30155 GCA_965369165.1 uncultured Flavobacteriales bacterium
GTAAAATAATATCTTGTTGTAGCACCATCATAATATACAGTCATATATAAATCAGTATTTGCTATCCAACCAGAGCCACCATCTAGTGTAGCTCCTGTAACGGTAGGTTGACTAGTTGTATTTATCTTAACTCTTGCTGTTCCTCCTGTAACTGCTCCAGTAGTAGTAAAACTAGTATTGGCATTAGCACTACTCATATTACAGAAATTTCCAAAAGGATTAGATAAATCTATAGTAGTATTTGTATTAGCAGTACTCGTAGCAGTTAAAGTACTCCATTCTAATCCAGTAGTTTGTGCACTATTAGCTTTTAGTACCTGTCCATTAGTTCCTATTGGTAATCTAGCATCTACAGTACTATAAGTATATAAATCTCCTTTAGTTGTCAAAGGACTTGCTCCTCCAGTTGAAGCAATAGTAACAGTTCCATCTGTACCTGTACCTCCAGTAGTTAATGTTATATTAGTGCCTTCTATTAATTGTAAACTTCCACCAGAAGCAGACAATGTAGCAGTATGAGATGTAGCATCTGAAGTATTAGTTATAGTTTGATCGCCTGTATTAGTTCCCGAATTAATTCCAGTTATATCAGAAAAATTAGCAATTTCATTTAATGAAGCACTTGCAGTAGTAATTGTACTAGTACTTGTTATAGCACTAGTAGCCATATATACATTATCAGTATTTATATCATATACTATAGTACCTACAGAAATATTTCTCCCAAAAGCTGTAGTAGCATTTTGAATCCTAACACTTTTAGTAAGAGAAGCTTGACTAAAAGATAAATAGGAAATAAATAAAAATAGTATTAATATTAGTTTTTTCATTCTTTTAATAGAAATATGTAATAACTACTTGATCATATTGATAAACGGGTACGTCTATTGTAATTGTTGTTGTTGTAAAAGTATAATCAGCAGGTCTTAAAGTAGCACCGTTTATAGATACTCTACAACCTTCAGCAGTAACAGCAGTTTGAGCTAAACTATGAGCAGTAGCAGTTCCATCATCTTCTTCAAAAGCTTCAGTAATAGATGTAAGGTTTACTTCAGCACCCGTAGCTATACCTTCTAGTTTTGTTATTTGAGCTGCTGTTGCAACACCTGCCGCAGAATTAGTAGCCGCAGTTAAAGTAGCATTTGTACCTGTTTCAATATTAACATCCATTGTAGTTGCGGTAACAGTACCTAAAGATAAATTCTGATCATCTGTTCCTGTTCCGTCTCCAGTAGCAGCGATAGTAATAGTATTGCCTACTTCTGAAATAGATACATTAGCTCCAGCTTCAAGAGTTACATCAGTACTTCCCGAAGTATTAGAAGAAATAACAGATGTACTTGCCGTACCAGCAGTTACAGTTAAACTACCTTCATTGGATATACTACCATCAACTTCTGATTGTAGAGCAGAATCAGCTAAATCTAAAGAAGCGTTAGTAGAAGCATCTAATTGTGTTTCATCTATAGCTCCTGCATCAATAGTTAAAGTAGTACCTGTACCTCCGACAGTAATATCTCCTTTATCTCCGTCTGGACCGAGACCATCTCCTCCAGCAGCATTTAATTGTGTAAATGAGCCTGAAGCAGTAGTCAGTGTTGCAGTACTAGCTACACCCGCAGTTGCAACCCAATAGTTTCCTGTGTTAATATCATAAACTTTTGTACCAACAGGAAGATTTTGATCAAAAGTTGTTGTAGCATTTGCTATTCTAAACTCTCCTACGTTTGTCGCTTGTGAAAACCCTAAGTAACTCACCAACAACATAGATAGTAATAAAATTAATTTTTTCATGGTTCTAGTTTTTAATTGTTAACTTGTCATATAATTTAGTATCTAAAGATAAATTAAGAACTTGTGTTCCCTCTCCACTCCATTTATTATTTGGAATCTTCTTTCCATTATAAAATATAATAGCATTTGAAGATATATCGAATCCTACATTTATGTTATTTTCAGAATCTACTAACTCTTTTTCAAAAACTTGAACAGTGGTAGTATACCCTTCCCAACTGTCTCCATCCCAATATTCCCATTGACTAGTAGTACTATTGTATAAAGACCAATATTCATTGGATGGTACAGTTAAAACATCTCTTTGGGCTGTAGTAACACCCTTTTGACCTTGTACTTGCATTTTAATAATCTGAGCTTTAGCTACAGTGCTTATTAAAAAAAATATAAGTATTGTAATAAATTTTTTCATTTTAAATAACTTGTGAATCTACAAATATACTTAAATTATTTTCATCAGTATGAGGTAAAGCATTAACTCTTGCTATAATATATCTATTAACAGAAAAATAACCTTGAATTAAATTGCCTACTTCAATAACTTCTTTGTCTGTATTATTTGTTACATCTACTATATATCCATCTATAGATTTAACAGGATTTATAAGACTTTCTAATAAAGATAAAAGAAGTTCATTATTTATTATTGGTATAGGCACTCCTGCACTTGTAGTCAAATAAAAATCTATTTGCCTACCTTGTTTAACTAATACAGCATAAAAAGTATTAGGTCTAGGCTTTTTAGGCAAAGTATTATATACTTTTGCAAAATTAGTATAATTTTCTACAGTTGAACCAAACATATTACCATTCTATTGTTTCCCATTCATCTACACTAGTAAGTCTATTTATACTTTCTACAAAGTCTTTAATGGTATATGTACCAGTATAGCCATACTCTTTTAATCTATCAGATACCCAATCTTCATTAATAATATCAACAAATAAAGGGTTAGTATACATCTTAGAAAATCTGTCTCTTTGTTCAACTGACATAAAATTAACAGCGTTTCTAGCTCTAGGATATAAAGCTGCCCATTTAGCTTCAGCTTCTTCTCTACTTATAACAGGATGTCTATAGCCACTAAGACTTAATTTGGATATAACAAAATAAGGCAGGGCTTCTAAAACGTCATCTTGATCAGGTATTAATAAATTACCTTCTTCATCTTTAGGTATCCTATGATATACATATATAATATTAGCTTCTTGTATATTAGTTCTTAAAGCATTAAAATTAACAGCTCCTTGATATATATTATGAGGATTTAAATCACTAAAAGTTTCTCCTAAAGAAGAGCTATTAGTTAAAGGTAATCTCCACATATTACCATTATCATAAACTAACACTCCTAATAAATACTTTAAATCACAAGGTAAAGGAGCATTATAATCTCTAACAGTATAAAACCCAAAATAAAGTTCATAAAACTTACTAAGTTTCATAATAGCTAGTCCTCTTGCTAAATGTCTTTGTGCACTTGCTACCCAATCAGTATTACTAATATTAAAGTCAGTAAATAATTCTCCAATAATACTATTACTTGATATTAAACGAAATCCATTCATAGTTCTATATTATAAATTCTTTTAACTTCTTCTTTATTTTGTTTAAACTTAGAAAGTTTATTTACAATAGCCTTTCCACTTTTACCTCTAGCTGGTTTAAAAGCAAAATCTCCGATAATGGGATTATGCTTTCTTGTTTTATAACTTCTAATCCAGTCTATAAATAAATCTTCTTGTGGATGATAAACTAACCATTGCTCTCCTTTATAATTAGGATTATTAAAAGCATCTTCTTTTTTATACGGAATACCTCCCCTCTTTTCTATTTCGGCACGATTCTTATTACTTTCTTGCCAATTAGGTCTTTTTTTATTAGAGCTATTTTTAGATACCTTTAGAGAACCAAAATGAGCATTTATGTTAAGTTCATAACCTTCTTCTATAACTTTACTTAGTAAAAGATCATTTCCTTCACATATAATATATTTAAATATTTTAAAAGGAATTTTACTTTTAATTAAATATTTAATTTGCTCTTTAGCACTTATAATAATATGATTAAATGTAGCATAGCTATCAATATATAGTTTAATAGCACTAAAGTTAGCTTTTTTACCTTGATGATATACTGGAACAGTAGGATATTTAACTTTTTTTGTTTCTTTTAATCCATTAAAAGTCTCAATATCTTTAGTATTAATATTAAGATATGCGTTAATAAAGAAATCATTTTTATTAATAAACTCTTTAATAACTTTTAATCTACTTTCAGCACTATCAATACTATCTTGAAGCTTATCAATTTTAATATTGATTTTCTCTGTATATAGACTATATATAGTATGTATATTAATTATCATTTTCTGTAGTTACTTCTTTACCATCAGTTAAAGGCTCTCTTCTTTTTGATATAATAATGTCACTAATTTCTGCGACCATGTCTTCACTTAAAGGAAAAGCTCTATCATCAGGAAATACATCAGGTTCATCACAACTGTCTATTTCTGTAGGATCTTCTACTATATATTCTAGAGCTACTTTACAAGCAAGATGTAAATTATAAACAAGCAAATAATCTCCATTGAACCCATAATAGACTGCATTATCTTGTAAAGGTAATGCAAATTTATATTGTAAACCATGTCTCGTAGCAAATTGAAAAGCTTTTTGTCTAAGTACATCGCCTACGAAATGAAAATTAGTTCTTCCATTATTTTTTGTTCGTAAAGGTCTTGCAATTTTTTGTTTACTTTTTAAAACAGAACAACTAGGAGGTGCATAAGGACAATCACTTGCAGAAGCTTCTTCTAGTTCTACACAAATCGTTTGAAGGAAATGGTTATAGCTAAGAGGATTTCTTTCTAAATCTCTTCTTATAAGTAAACTTCTCCAATGACGTATATCTAGCTTAATACTTTCTCTTAAAGTATCATTAAACTGCTCTCCTAGTTTATAAGCAATATTTTCAGCTATTTGATTTATTGTTACCATTTTTTAGAAATTGTTATAGTTCCTATTACTTGTACTTTATCACCTCCATTATAAACAGGAGTATTAAATACATTCTTACTATAATTACCTTGAAATTCCCAATTCTTTTTTGTACTATATCCTAAACTAACTCCAGGCATAGATAAATTATTCATACTTGCTCCTAAACTTATATAATTCTTAGGAACACAATTACTTAAAGTAGTGGTCTCTTTTATTGTATCTGTTTGTTTTAATAATCTTAAAGCATAAGTTAAATCTGCACCAAATAAATTGCCATCAGGTTTATTATAAATATCCATTTTACCGTCAATAATACTATCTTTAACTCCTACTTCAAAGTGATATAAACTATCTACATTTACAATTTCTTTTTCTTTCCAAATTGTATCTGTATCTTTAACAATAATCTTTCTATATATAAAACTATCTTTTTTGATTACTTTAGGCTTTGGATTTAAAATAATACCTTTTCTTTTTACATAAGCAGTAAATACAGCAGAAGTATCTATATCTCCTTCTATATATTCTATTGTAACTTCTTTATTAACATATCCACCTAAACCAATAATGATTTTAGGAATCCACCAACCACGCAACAAATATATTAATAATATTAAAGCTATAATACTACCCGTACCAATCAATTTTGCCTTACTATTTTTTATCTTCTCCATGACTTCAATACTTTATATAAAGATACAAATTACTCTTAATATAGAGGGTAAAAATCCCTATAATTGGAAATGTGGAGCATCCTTAAAAGTTTTCCAATCTCCGCCCCATTTTAGATTTACTTTATATTTATCTTTAGCAACTTTTTGAATATGTCTAGCAATAGCAGTAAGATGATTAATATCCCAACTAGCTTTTCCATCTACATACGCATAAATATCAAAAGCCTTACCAGATTGATGATAAGATTTTTTCTTATATCCATCCTTATTAGTTATTTTAGGTCTTTTTTTAAAAAGAAGGTTTTGTTCAGCAGCCGTTCTAAATCCTCCATGCATAGGAATACCAAAATCATAAGGACTGTCTTTAATCGCATCTACAACTATTGCAATTAATAAAGCATTAACATTATTTAATCGCTCTAGGCTTCTCTTACTAAGTTTATATTCCATAACTTTAAATTTTAAGTACCCTATAATTAAATAGGGTACTTGTTATAATTTATGCTTTAAGAGTTCCAGCTTCAATTTTTCTTGCTTGAACTTTAGCTTTAGTATCTTTACGTTTAAAGAAACCTTTAACAATAGGAACTAATACAAGAGCTGCTACTAATATAGTATCAATCTCATTTTTATCAGTATCTACTCCTAAATAAGACTCTAAAAGATTATCTAAAATAGGAACATAATCAGCACCTAATAATACCATAGCTACTCCAAATGTAATCACAGCAGGTCTAAGAGTATCTTTCCACCAAGCTGTCCAACTAAATGTCCAAGCCATAATATGATTAATAGCCGTAATAAATGCACCACCTAAAGTAGCAACAAAAATCTTAATTATAAGATTAACTACATTAACAGATTCAGGTTCAGGCTCTCCAGTTTGTGCAAAAGTAAAAGTTATTGTAAATAACATTACTAGTACAACAAACATTTGTTTAATCCAATTTTTCATAATATATATAGTTTAAAATTAATATTAATTATTTTCAAGTTGTTCTAATTTATATTCAATAGCTTTTAGAGTTGCTTTAATATCCTCTTGACTGCTAAGTACTTTTTTAACATCTCTTTTATTGTTATAAGCATCAATAGCTTGTTTTTTTATTAATTCTCTAACTTCTTCTTTAGTAGCATAAACAGTATCTCTAAGTCCATAAGGAGTATCATTTTTTACATGATTTATTAAATCTTTCATTACTTCTTTTCTAGGCAAGTCTTTTATAAAAGTTTGAGTATTAACTTTTTCCTCTATAGTATCAAATGCTCTAGCATTAACTCTTTCTACCCATCTACCTCCTACAAATAAAATAGTAACAAGTAAACCAGTATTTAAAAGTTTTGTTATGGTAGTTAAAATATTATTTAACTTATTTTTTATCTCTTGTGTCATTGGACAGTTCTTTGTTTCTTAATTTCTTTTAGTTCTTGTTTTATTTGAAAAAGTTGATCAGCATTAAGTCTATTAATAGAATCCGTATATTTTCTTGCTTTATGTTCTTCCATCCACAAAGAATCTCTTTTAGCTCTTGATCTTTTAGCATGAACTGTGTTAATACTATCTCTTAAATATTTAGCCATTACTTGCTTAGGAGTAGGAGAATTTTCTATATGTTGAACCGTTTCTACTTTTTGTTCTACTGTATCAAATATTTTTCCTTCATAATTTGAGTCTATTCTTCCTCTGTCATATACCCAACCAATTACTACTAATACTGTAGTAACTACTCCTATTATTAATTGCCAGTATTTTTTAAAAGTTTCCATTATTCGTTATCTTGCCATTTATTATGCCATACATATCTTCTATGATTAGCACCGAATTTTTTAGTTCTAAATTGATTTCTTTTTTTATCATACCAACAAGCACTTTTTCTATAGAAAATATTACCTGTGGCTTTAACTTTATAATAAATTTCAGTTTCTCCTAAATAAGAGTTTTTCCAATCAACTCCATTACCAGAAGGATAGTTAGAATTATCACTACCGTCATTGTTTATCCATCTCATTCTAGCAAACTCAAAACAACTTACATCCTCACCTTCACCTGTTTGTAAACTACATTTAACATACTCTAAGATTACTATTTCAGCACTTTCATTCTTTATATCATAATAATCAGGATGCTCAAAATAATGATAATTATAAGCAGGGTTTCTAAATAGTTGCCATCTTGCAGCAATCCAAATATTAGTATCTTTTATATAATTACCATCTTTATCTTTTTCAATAGAGTAACCTTTAGCTATTCTCCATTTCTCGTCTCCAAAGTCAAGTTTACCGTCTTTAGCATCACTATTATCTAAAAATACATACCAAAACTTATACCATTTACTTTTATCTTTATTCTTTCTAATAACTTTTCTAAAAGGAAAAGCTAACCAAAATCCAAAAAGATAAGCTAGGACTATTATCAAACCATATCTAAAATGAAAAAAATAAACTTTATTTTTAGCTTTACGCTTCTGTTTCTTGGTTAGCATTACTACCTATGAGTTGAAATTAGTTTTATTATAGTCTTTTTACTTCTTATTTTTTCAAGTATTTTTAAGTCATATTCAGTATTAGCAGGAGGAGTAGTAACATTTACAGTTCTTGTAACTTCTATAGCATTATTTAAATCACTATCTGTAACATTATAAGTTATAATATACGTTCCGTCTATATTTGTATTAACCGTATCTCCTCCAATTATAATAGAATTAGTTATATCTCCATCTTCAGTATCAAATGCTGTAGCACCTAATTCATTATATACATCTCCATTATTAAGATTAATTATAGTATCTCCTATAAGAGTTATTACAGGAATTTCATTAGAAGGTGTAGTTACATTTATTGTTCTTGTAACTTGACTTGCTGCATTACCATCACTATCTGTAACATTATAATATTTATAATATACTCCATCTACATTTGTATTAACTGTACCTGTAATTATAATATTTCCTGAAATGTTTCCATCTTCTGTATCATTAGCAGTAGCTCCTAATTCTGTATAAGTATCTCCATTATTAAGATTAATTATAGCGTTACCTATTAAAGTAATAACAGGACTATCTCCTATTTGGCTATAAGTATCTACTTGATTTAAAAATTCTTCTAAATATGTATATCCGCTTGGTGCTACTGTTGTGTGGCTATTTGCATTAAAACTCGGTACGTTTGCCTGACCCCAAGTTTCAGGTATGTGTGCATTTGTTGAATAATAACCTCCTGCTCTTGAAACGCTTGTTATTGGCGAAGGTACTTTATTTGAACCCGTTATTACTGGTTGAAAATTATCAGTGATTATATCATTCAATGACTGTGTGTCATGAACATCTAAATTATTACTTACACTACCATCTGCATTTAATCGCTTGTTACAACCAACATCATTAACCACATCATTAAATGCTTCGTCTGCTGTTAGAATCGTTAATGCTCTACCTTGTAAATTAAATGGCGTGTTTGCAAAATAGTTTGCTGGTAACTGGTCACCATAAGAATAACCACCACCACCAACTGAATCAAATTTCCAACTTAATTTATTATCAGCGTTCATTTCTGATAAAGTAGATGTAAGAGTTCCTAAATTAGTGGCAATTATTTTATTACCTTCGGTATAAATTTGTGGAACACCAGTAGCGTATCTATGTAGGTTTACAGAAACATCTCTTAATTGAATTGAACCATAATCTATGTAATTGTTAATTTGATTAACATTGTTTTGTCCATAATTTGATATCAATCTTCCAGATGATTGTATTATAACATTATTAATAACATCAACATCTAATGGATTTGCTCCACTTGTAGTGTTTGGAACTCTGTACCCTGCATTATAAAATAAGTTACTGTTAAATGATGCATTTCCACCAAGTTCAGCACCAAAAATTGTACCTTTATCACTTTCCGCAAATAAACATCTTTGCACAGTTATATTTTCAATTACATAATTATCGCCAAGTGTACCATAAAAACTTGCTGATTCATCTCCTCCAAACCCAAAACTACAATGGTCGTAAATTTGATTTGTTACATTATGAACTGCTGAAAAAGAATCATTACCTGCTTCATCGCCTGAATGTGGTTGATAATCAGCATACATACCACCTTTAAATCTTATATACCTTACAATTACATTGTTCCAATCTAAAGCATAAATTCTTTCGCCATCAACTGTAATACCGCCATCTGGAGCTGTTTGACCTGCTATTGTAACATTACTAAGCCCATCTGCACTTAATAAAGATGTCAGCATAATTACACCACTTACATCAAAAACGATAGTTCCACCATTATTAGAATTAGCATCAAATAGTGCTTGTCTAAAACTACCAGTTCCACTATTATTTAAATTTGTAACGTGATATACTGTTTGACCTCTACCTCCAGTAATGTAGGCTCCTGCGCCATAAGCATTTGGGAAAGCAGGTAATTGACTATATAAAAAAGACGTAGTTAAAAATAATATTATAATTGAAATGGTTTTCATGCTACTAGTTTTAATTTATTTCTTCTTTTAAATCCTAACAATACTACCCAAACAAAATTTACATTAAACTCTGCTTCTATTGCTGATATTTCTTCAGCACTAAGCACTTTATTATAAATCGCTATAAATTCTAAATCTCCATTGAAATTGTTTCCACCATCTTCATTTGTCCGTGTTCCTATATTGACATTTGCTGTTGTAGTTGCTGTTCCTATTGCTGCTCCAGTTAGTAAAGCAACTCCATCTCCTCTAAGATTTACTGCTGTTGTGCTTATAGTATAGATTAGTAAAGAATTAGAAGCATAAGTAAAAGCAATACTACCATATGTAGTTCCTCCTATAACTACTGAAAGGTCATTTTCATCTTGAACAACAAATCCATATTGTCTTAATGATGGAGTAGCAGGAGCTTTTGACAGTATGTATCCACCCGTAGCACTACCACCACCTAATTTAATCACAACACTAAATTCATCTGTACCAGGGGCAAAATCTAAATTTGCAGGTGTACCAATATCCAACCAAGATGTTGCACCATTAAATCTAACCTGTCTTATTCCCCCATCTAAATGTAATACAGGTTTTGAAGTTCCACTTTGAGTGGCATTATTATCACTTATCAAATCAGTCCATGTGCCTACAGGATCACCTTCAATAGTAGCTGTAACATCTATACTACTACTATCATAAAGAGAAACTAATCCGCTTACATATAAAGAGGAAGTTTGTTCTATAACAGGATAAGTATCAAAACTATTTATAAGTACTTGAGCATTTATTATATAAGTATATAATAAAACTATAATTAAAAATATTTTTTTCATTACTGTATCATTTTAATTTTAAGACGTTCTCCATCTACTGCATTACTTATATCAAAAGTTATTAAATCATCATCATTAAAAACTATTTGAGAAGCTCCCCCAGTAAAAACAAAAGAGGAGGTAGCCGTTGTACTTGTAGTCTCTCCTATATCAATAGAAACAGGAGTAGTAAAAATAGATACTCCATTTTTCTTAACATCTACAGTTATAATACCAGAAGTATCTGCTATACCCAAACTAAGTCTCACATCTGTATAAATCTTAGTTCCTACTACTCTATCAGATTCTATATTAAGTCCATTTGTTGGTGTACTATCTGCAGCACTTAAAGCATATCCATCATATTGTTTAGATTGTGAAGGATTAAGAACTATCCAATTATCAGTTGATTCGTGCCACAAAGCAATAGTTTGATCTTTATAATAAGTCCTTCCGTACTCTGCACTAGTAGCTTTATTTTGTAGTATAACTGAACCTGTAGAAGCTTGTCTATATAATAAAACACTTCCTACAGGTATAGCAACATTTGCATAAGTATCTATAGAAATAATAACATCTAAAGCAGAAGTGCAATCATTTAATCCATCTGCATCAGTTAATAAATTATCTCTTGAAGTAGTTATTGTAGAAGATTTAGATAAAAGACTTTCAGGAAAATCTTGCCAAATTAATCCAGTAGCTTCGTTACTATCGGCTACAAGAAATTGACCGTCAGCTCCTATTGTTAACTTACTGGCAGTATCGCTACCTGTACCTACAGCTAAATCTCCTTTAGCGTCCCAAATAACATCAGTAGCTACATTTCCTCCTCCACCTCCTGTATAATTAGCATCAGCGTAAGCTTTTGTAATTAAATCTTCATTATCTAAAATTCCATTATTAGGTATTTTAGCTAAAAGTGTAGTGCCATCATAATCATAAAATTCATAATCTACTAATGTAGTACGTATTTCATAAAAATTACCTAATCCCGTAGCACTTAATGATAGTTTACCAAAAGTACCTGTTTCTCCAAAAGTAGCGTTTTGTGTAAAGTTTTGAGAAGCAGTAAAAGTATTTGTACTTCCTATAAAAGCTCTAGTACTTTGTAGATTAGCTATATCTCCTGCATTAGTCGCTATACCTGTAATATTTTGATCTCCTGTATTCACTCCACTTTGATTACCTAATAATGTTTTTTCTGCATCAGTAAAAGCATTAGTATTACTTTCTGCTTCATATAAAGCTTTTATTTCTGCTCCTGTTTGGTCATCAGCAAAATTAGAATCATTATTAAAGATAGACAAAGGAATACCACTTATTGTTTCACTAAAATCAGTTGCACCACTTAATCCAATAAGTTTATCAGTACCTACTAATGCACCAGTTTTTTCGCTAAATGTAGAAACATCATCTCCACTACCAGTTATAATTAAATCATCTACTACTTGTGCAATTTCTTGTAATGTATTATCAGAAGTAGATAAATTACCATCAAAACCAGAAGGATCTGCTTCTAAAGCATAAGTTCCATTTGTATCAGGAGGTACATGAGTTCTTGCACCTGTCAAACCACTAATATCATAACTTACACTATTTACTCCATTATATAATACAAGCTCGTTTTCTACGTATAAGCTTTGTCCTGTTACAGTAGTATTATTCCAACCAGATGCACCATTTACTTCAACTTTTGCTGAACCAGATCTTATGTTAGCAAGTTCTCCAGTAGCACTTACATAAAGTTCTGATATAACTCCCCCATTAGTTCCAGTTATATATAAACTAGAAGTAGCAGGAAGAGTAACTACTCTTTGGGTAGAAGCAGGTATAGAGCCATTTCCAGTATAAACGGTTTCTCCTTTATCTAAAGAGCTTAAATCTACATCTACTGTTTCAGCTCCTCCTGTACCATCTATAACAAGTGTACTACCTGATAACTCAATATTAGTTATAACACCATCAGATCCACCAGCAGCAAGAGCGTCAATTCTAGCTTCATGATCTTCTAAAGATGCTTGTACATTTATTTCTGCATTTACAGCAGGACTCACTGTAACCTCACTTGCAGTTTGATCGTCTGTACCCACTAAACTACTTAAATCTACAGTACTATTAAAAGCTGAACCTATACCTGTAAAGGTTAAATCTGTGCTTACAAGACTTACATTAGATATATAACTAGTATAACTAGAATCAAAACAATCTCCCCACGTTGCACCATCATCTGAACATCTAAATTTTTGATTAGTTCTATCCCAATACATAACTCTATTATCACTATCATTACGAATAAAGAAAGAAGGGTCAGAAGTAAAACCTTTAAATTCAATGGCACTAACTCGTCTAGGATAATAAATTCTCTGTGCATAAGTACTTGCAACAGTTATAAGTATAAATCCTATTAATAAAATTAATTTTTTCATTTATTTATGTATTTAGTTATTATTCTACTGCTATAGGTCTTTCATAATTTTCATACCTATCTCTATTATTATCAGTTGTATAATTAGTATATGTATGCCCCATTAACATAATAGTTTCTCCTACATCATTTGTAACCTCTTTACCAAATACTATATCATTTACTTCTATAATACTGTAATTAACATTAGGACTTACTTTTCTTACTAAAGCTTCTCCCACAGGAACAAAAGGAAGCATAGATCTAATAGATGGATAAGGAGTATGTTCTGTAACTGTAACATTAGCTCCAAAATCTTGATAAGCCATTTTATAATCCCCATAAACATCTACATTAAATCCTGTACTATTTATTATAAGCTCACCTGGAGTATCTTGTATAAAAGTATTATTACCATATAAAGCTAAAGATACTAAAGCAGTATTATCTATACTTAAATCAGCTAATTGTGCAGCTAATCTTATAACACTATTAAACATAGTAATATTATAATCAGAGGTACTTCCTATTCCTCCTAATCTACCATTAAAAGACTCTAATTTTAAATTAACTGAATTAGCTTCAGCAGTCATAAGTAAAGGTACATTATTATTTCTCATTGTACCTCTAATAGTAACATCTGCTTGATTATTAACACCGTAAAATAAATATATATTCCCTAAATTTGAATCAAGGTCTAAATCATTAAATTGAAAAATAAGTTTTCTTTCATAATTACTTTGAAATCGTATCTCAATACCTGTACCTATAATTTCACTTAATTCAAGACTTCCTTCTACTCCATTACCAGACATAAATTCAAAATTACCACTTGTAACTTCAAATCTTACTGTGTTTAGTTTTAAATTAACATACAAACCTCCATTACCAATTAATGCACCATTTACAGGAATTAATTCATCTACTACAATAAAGTCTCCACTATAATTAATTAAACCATCAGGTCTTTCCTTTCTAAAAACATTACATTTAACGTAAGATCCGTTATCTTTAGTACGAGAACCTACTAAGAAACCATAAAAAGAGGTAAGAGTATTACTAGGAGTAGCTATTTCTATTTCATCTACATCTATTTTAAGAACTCCTTGACAACCAAAAGTACTTCCAGCAGCATTTGAATGTAAAAGCTTACATCTAGGAGCATCTACTGTTAAATGTGTAGCTAAATTATTAAATCCTATTACGTTACTATAACTTAGTGTTCCAAATCCTAATCTTCTAACTATTATTTCTCTTTCTGGAAAAGCCTCATTCATTACTATAATAGGACTACCAGTTTGTATAAAAAATAATGTCCAAGCAGTACCGTCATCTGGAGGTAGTGCTGCTAAAGCTTCTGTATCTGTTTTAAAAGGAAATTGAAGACTTCCTATTACTCCTACAATATTAGTTGCATTTGCGTCTATAAAAACAGTATTAGCAATAAGAGTGACAATTTCTATTTCTTTTTGTAAAGGATTAAACTTAACATTTTTAACCCTTAAAAAATCAAGTACTTGAAATTGATGTATATTATTAGTATCTCTTATAGATATGCCTTCAAATACAAACGGCTCTCCTCCGTATAATAATCTTAAGTTATCAAAACAAAGACTAGTTATACTAGAAATAGTTTTAAGTCTAAATCCTATAGTAAAAGAATCTATAGGAGAATCATTAATATTAAAAAGAGCTATAGGAATATCTATATTTTGTACATCAGTAGAAAGAGGATTAAAACCATATTCCCCAGGATTAAGTAAAACTCCTCCTACACCTAAACCAGTAACACTATTTCCTATTTTAATATATAGTTGAAAGTTTTCTGCTACAGCCGATTTTAAATCTATTCTTAAAGAAGATAAATTTTCTAAATCTACAAAAGACCCTTTAGAGAAAAGAAGGGAGTGAGCAGCCGTAATATTAGTTACTTTGATTGCCTTAGTATCTGTCATACTAGAATCCGTAGATTCTGGATCATAATCTTGAGCAGGAATACTAGGAGTAGTTACATCCCATTCATCAGGTATTCCTAAATATTCATTATATATTATTTCTGTAGCCGCATTTCCAGGAATTGTAGCGTTAGCAGGAATATCAACTAAGCCTATACGTAATTGCTCCCCAAATACAATAGGAGGTTCTTGAGGATTTAAAGAAGGAGTACCTTTTATAATCACTACTTGATTAGAAGTATTAACTGCAAACACATCTTTTCTTGGATGTGTAGCATCTGCTGGATCTAAAGTAAGATCAGTAATAGGAGCTTGATGTTCTACGTCATTAATACGATAATTAATAATAGTAGAACGAAAATTTAATCCAATCTCTAACCAATATACTGTACCATTATAAATCTTATCAGGAAGATTTTCATTATCTGCTTCTGCATTATATATAAAAAAGTCAAAAGTTTTATTACTATAATCAATTTCATTTACAAGCCCGTTAGGATAAACAAAAGGAGCGTCTAATATTCCAGCTATATCATCGCCTGTTACTTCTCTCCATATATATACAGTCTTGTTTTCATTACAAAAGACTCTCATACCATCATAATAATGATATGCTTTATAATTATTAGCACCTAAATCTTTTAAATCATCTAGAGTAAGCACATAAAGCTTACCATCTAAAGGTGTTTGAGTAGATACAATTATACCAGTTGCTAAATTTATAAATTCCATTAGTTTAATACGAATTTAAAGTATATATCTGAAACAGTAATAACAGATTTAGATATATAGATTTGAATATTATTTATATCATCATAATAAGAGTCAAAGACAACAGAAGTTATGTTAACTCCAAATGTATCTAATATTCTATAATAATTTTCAGGCACATTAGTAATAGCAAAACCTATTCTTCCTACATCAGTATAAGCAACTTCTTTACCTGCTAAGAAATTATCTATGATTTCAGAAGTCTTAGTATCTAAGAAAGCTTGATCAATATCAGGAGCATTACTAATATCATCATTTACATTATCATATTGCCAGTAGTATATTAAAATACTTTCCATTGAATCGTCGTATATAGTTCCTAAAGTAGTTACATCTATACATAAATTACAAATACACTCTAAAATAGAAGTATATTTATATTTAAGTTTGATAAAAGCCTTATCTTCATCAGTAATTGCATCATTATATTCAGTCCTATACATTCCATACCAAAATACGGCTAAATAAAATTTGAATAATTTATGTGTTTTACTAGAAGAACCTGTAATACATTCATCTGTAAGTATTTTATTAATAGCAGTCTGTACTCCACAACTATTTTCTAAAATAGCAGTCTGAAAATACTTATTAAATGTATTCGTAACAGTAACTCCATAAGAAGGAATATATAAAAAATTATAAGTAAATAGTTTAGTAAACACTGTCTTATATTTAAGACAATCTTTAGCTAATTTACTTATACAAAGAGTGCTATCATTACATCCATTATCTTCTTCACAACAAAGTATTAACTTAGCATCCTTTATTATAGAATTTTGTAGAAACTTAGTTACAGTAAAATTATGAATTACATCTGTTTCATTTTCTACTTGTAAAAGAACTTTATATTTTCCGTCTTTAATAATAGGAAAAGTATAAGTTTCATCTGCTTCTAAAACTTTACTATCAAGTTGGACTTCTAATCCATCAGAAACAAAATATAGATAATAATCTGTAATTTGTTCTACAGTTATTTTATCAACATCGCTACTTCTAAATAAGGTATTTACAATCGGCATAATTTTTATAGATAAAAACCCTTACCAAAAAAACATCAGTAAGGGTTATATATTAACATTATTAACTATTTTTATATGTACTTACTTTACAACTGATTAAGGAGTACCGTCAGTAGCAGTTCCATCATCTAAAGCAGGTTCTTCACCTTCAGTCTCACTATAAGCAGTGGCAAACGCATTATTAAGTAATGCTACAATTTCAGTTACACTTTGATTAGAAGCAGGAGGTGTAGCACCAGTAATACCATCAGGACAAGCAATCATGACACTATTCTTAAATACATTATGACTACGAGTCGGAGAAGAATGTGCACCTTCCCAAGAAATAGTAATTACATCATAATTTGTAGCAGCAACTGCTTCTAAAGATCTTTTATACCATAGATCAGGATTATTAACATAATTTCCATTACCTTCTTGAGCTGTACACTCTTTTTCAAGAGTAACAATATCTGCTCCTTTTCCTCTGCTATGTACTAAAGGAGTTGTTACACTTGCAGAAGCTCCTTCAAGTAAGCCAGAATAAACGGCTTCTATTGTAATATCATCCTCATCACAAGTAAGAACAATATTGGTAGTACTTTTAGAAGCAGTTACAAACTTAGGTGTTTGTGCATTAATGCTAAGTACTAAAGCATCTAAAGCAGCACTAGCTGTAACACCCGCTTTTTTGTAATAACTTCCTCTCATAGCTCTAGTAAAATTCTTAGAACTAAGAGTAGTATCTTTTACAGTAAGATCTACAGATCCTACATCACCATCCACTAAAGTAGAACAGTCTACTGTAACTACTTGTTTTGTTCCAGCTCTATAAAGCTGAACATTAATGTCAACAACCTCTTGTCGAGGTATCATAGGAATTACTTGCTGATCTTCAGCTCTACCTACAGCAAGAGTAACATACTTGCTATCGGCAACATCCCCAGGATTATTCAAATCCAATAGTGTACCCTCTTCATTAAGAATTGCTAAAGCTCCTTGAACGAGAGTATCAACTTCATTGTAACCGCTAATGGCATCAGTACCATCGTGTGCAAAAGCTACATCTTTTAAAACTAATAATCTTTTCATGTTTAAACGTAATTTAATTTATTCAGTTATCATATTTTCTTGAACATAAGCAGAGTAATTATCATCAGATATAAGCATCTTAATAAATTGAGCAGTATTCCTGACAATTTCCTCACATACTTTTCTACTAACATTCAAAGAACTATTCAAATTTAAGTCAATTATAGAGGGTTTGCAAATATAAGTACTTAAGACCACACCGCCTATAACACCTTTTGGCAATTTTACCTTAATTATAGATTGTCTTAATACCCCTGTAAGCGAAGCCATCCTAGATTTTGATAAAGAAGAACCTATAACTTTACCGTAATATTCATCATCTATAACTCTTATAGGAGATAGTAATTGTAAATCTTGTTCCCTATATACAGTACTATTTATAATTTCAGTATTATTAATAAAAACATCAGAATTAACCTCAACAGTTATAGATACCATTTCAGTACTACTTACTAATGTAAATGTACTTGGTCTAAATTCTGTATTATACCTTTCCCAATAAAGTTCAACTTTACTTCCAAGCACTTCTTCTATCTTACTTTGAAGTTTAATTCTTAATGCTTTCTCTAATAAAAACTTTTGTTTAAAGAAATTTTCATTAACTAAATAATTAGAAGGTAAATCTGCTTCTATATCAAATAAAGTAGTAGTAACAGTTCCTATTTTTATTTTAATTAAATATGTACTTAAAGTCCCAACTTCAGGAAGCTTTAAATTAAAAACTGTTCTATATGTAGTATTAGTAAGAAGTCTTAAAGGAGACTCACAATCTTTAGCAATTTTACAATCAAATCTTACAAAATCAAAAAAATCAGAAGATAGATTAGCATATCTATCTTCTGATGTATTTCCTAAAAGATGTAAAGGTTTTTCTTTTACTAAATCTTTTATATCTTCTATTCTTTTTGTAGTATCTTGAAACCCAATTCTTTTTTTATTAGTATCAGGTCTTGTTTTACTAAGGATATATTTATGAGTTTCTGCATTTAAAAACCAATCTTTTTCTTCTGGTTCTATATTCTTTGTAACTTGTGAGTTTAACTTTTGTAAATCCAAGTCTAAAGCTATATGCATTTCACGAACATCCATTATTTTTTAATTTTTAAGTCGAGCTTTTATTGCGTCCTTAATTTGAACATTTTTAGGTTCATCAGATTTAATAAAAAGTACAGCATCATCTAAACTAGTGCCTAACAGAACTTCTCTATTTTCTCCGTAATAATACGACTCAGTGTTATCAGGAACATAAAGAATACCTGCATTAGCGGCTCTTAGTATAAATGATTTATAATTAAGATTTACATCTGCCATTAGCTTTAAAAACTCTTTAGGTTTAAGTTTAATTTCTTCTTCAAGAGCCATATGTTTATCCTCTATTGAAGGGAATAATTTTAAATCTTTTTCAAAATTAAGTAATGCAGCATCAATTCTAGCCTCATCACTAAGTATTTGATAAAATTTATTATTAGCATCAGCTCTAGTCTTAAACTCTTCTCTTTTTTCAATATTAGCTGTTTCTATACTGTATAGATAAAATCTAATTTTTTCAGAAGCTTTTATATCAGCAAATTTATTTGCTACACGACCATATACTAAACAATACTTAAATAGTACATAATCAGCAATACCTTCAATAACCTCACCGTTATTAGTAATAAAATTACCTCTTTCTTCAAAATCTACTAAAGATTCAAAAGTTCTAACTTGCTCAGCATTTTTAAAAGCTACAACCATTGTCATAACTTTACCTTGAAGCTCTGCATTAGTAGCTCCATCGGCAGGTACTTTAACACCTATATTATTCCAATATTCTGTAGCAGCTCGTCTCCATTCTACATCTTTAGGGCTTACATTAATAAGAGAAGGAAGATACTTCCTTTCTTCGTCGTGACTAAGTCCTCTAAGGACACTAGTTCCTTTTAAAGAACTTCCTATTTTTACATTATGTTCTGAAGGATCATCTCCCCTTAAAAAGAAATACGGAGAGCGTCTTGCGGCTACAGTAAAAGTTGAAGTGTTTTTTGTTTCCATTTTATTTTAATTTTTGTTGTTAAAGTCATAGAAAAGGGCAACTTCTTTATAAGGAGTTACCCTTTCTACAACACATTATAAATTATTAATTAAAGGTTATATTTACTATGATAAATCACAGCTTAATTTAAAACAGTGAGTATTTCTACGAATAGCGACACCTAAAGTTTTAAGATAGTGAACAGCAGCTTTATCAATATCGGTAGCAAGATTTAGATTAGTAGCGTTTCCGTTATAATCTCCATAATTTTTACCTTTGATTAAAGTCATACCTTGTTCAATACCTCTTACCATTGAACGACCCTCTTGAGCTACCATTTGAACGTTACGTTCTCCGTCATAAGTACTCATATCAACGAAAAACATTTCAAATGAACTTAAAGGAAGACCTTCAACAGGATGTAAAGGAGAATTCTCCGCACGACCTCCATGATCAAGTAAACTTAAAAGACGTACAGTAATTGTATGTCCATCAATATGTTGATACTGATTAAAGTATGCACCATATTTTAAGCTATTACTATTAGGAGCACCTCCTACAAATTTCTCGGCTGCACCTCCTTCAATTAGACTCCATCCACCTGAACCATTAGCTTCTCGTTTAATTGCGTTATCAAACTCTCTTGCTCCTCCAATACCAGTGAACAACACTACGTCCATTTTTTGGGTATCAGTAGCTCCATAAAGAACATCGCCTACAGTTCTAGATAACTTACTAACAGTTAAGAAACCATAAGTATCTTTATTAGGAATCTGATCTTCAATACCTGCACCTATAGGAATAGGATAACCAGTTTCAGGGTCAATAAGAGTAACAGTACCATTCGCATCTCTGTTATATCTACTTTCCCATAAATGCTCCTCACAAGCTTCTTTAAACTGAAGTTCATGTTGATACTCTTCAAATGGCATCCAATAAGATGTTTTTGTACCATTTATATTAAATTGAAACTCAGTAGTACGATTAGTAATATTTCCACCAAATTCATAAGACTTTCTAAGAATACTAATTTGATTCTTAAGTTTACCTGGCATTTGTTTATTACTTTCGTTACCACTAGAATAAGCTTCACTTACAGGAGCACCTCCACTCATAACCCATCTTGTACCAGCAGCCATTTCAGTAGTCGGCATATAATCTCCAGCATCTCTCCAACTTAATTGGAAAGTATACTCAAAACCTGTAGAAACTCTTCGCTTACTTACAATACGAGCTACTTTTCCATTAGGAGTTCTAACTAAATGTTGGTCTTTTAACCAGTTAGTTTTAAAAATAACTTTGAAAGGAACACCCGCTAAACCTACTTTAGTAGAAGCAGTATATTCATGACTAACAATAACATCAGAACGCTTCATTCTAGTCATTACATCAATGTCATATTCAATATCTTGAATCTTTACAGTTCTCATTCCACCCTTTTGTCCTTCAGTTAAGAATGTCAAAGGGAATTTTTTATTCTCCATACCCATTAAATGAGTAATAACAGGAGAAAGCTTATCAGCTTTAGTAATACGAGCTTCAGCTAGAGAGTTATTAGTAGTAAAACCTCTACCATCAAATGTCTCATGCTGTAAAATTTGCATCGTATTTTGATTTCCAAATGTGTTCATTTTATTTTTGAATTAAAAAATTAATTTATCCAAGCATAGTAGATATATCTACATCAGGTTGTTGAGCACTTTGATCTCCACCAACTCCTTCAGATGTATCAGCATCGAACTTAAGTTCTTGAGCTAATACTTTTTTTAGTTTTTCTACTTTACTCTCTCTTTCTTTCGTTTTTAATAGTTTACCAAAATCAAAACCTTTATAACGAAGATAAGCAATACCTAGTTGGTTTTCCTTACTCTCTTTTGAGGCATCAATCATTTGTTGACTATTTCCTTCATCATCAACAGGAGATGAAAGATAATTAAAAAAAGCTTCTTTTTCTGCTTCAGGAATCTTAACATAATTTACTTTATCATTATCAATACGATCTTTAATATCGTTCCAATGTTTTTCAACTTGTTGTATTTCCTGTTGTTCTTTAATCTTAATCTGATTTTGACGAGCAGTTGCAACTTCTTTATTATAAGCTTCAATATCACTAACAGCAAAGTCATACTCTTTATCTACAAGATTTCCATCTTTTACTAGTTGTAAAGTATTTTCAATACGTTCCTTTGCTAAACCTCTAATCTCCAAAGACTTTTTTATAGTGTTTAATTTTTCTTCTACAGATAAAGTTGTTTTATCTATTTTAGAATAATCTGGCAAAACATTATAATCTTCAAAAGTACCACCTAATTCTAAATGATTAAGTAAATCAGGTAACATAGGATGTTTTTTATACAAAGAATCTAGCATTTTGCGGTTAGATTCTTTAGCAAAATCTTTAGCAAAATCTACTGCACCTTGAGTATCATTAGGATAAACTTTTGTTTCACCATCTTCTGTTTGAAACGCATATCCTAACTCCTGATGAGCTTTGTTAAGAACGTCATTATCATCCTCAGCTGCTAATTCAGCCTTTGTTTTGACGATATTACCTTCTTCATCTATTTGATTACCTTTTTCATCGAGTTTTCGTGTGTCTGTAGCAATAAAAGATTTAAAAGCTTCATCAAAAGTTTTGATTACTTTTCCATCTTTATCTACAACATCACCGTTCTCATTAATAGTACCTTCCTCTACACCTTCTAAAAGACTATCTTTAATAGCCTTTTGATTATCCGTAAGTTCTTCTTTGTTTAGATTATTTAAGTAGGACTTAAATTTAGTTCTATTAGCTTCTGTATCATAAGTAGGTTTAGGTTTATCTTTACCTTCATCTCCTTTAGGAGATTCTGGAGGAGTGCCTTCATTACCAGGTTTACGATTTTTAGGATCTCCTTCCTCTTCCTCTGGTTTAGGTTTTCCCTGAACAGAAGTTGATGGAGGAGTTGTTGAAGGAGGTGTAGAAGATTGTTGAGGTGTAAACACCTGTGCATTATCAAATGCAGAAATATCAACATCTACAGATGCTCCTTCATTTTCTTGTGTATTTGCTTTTTGGCTCATAATTATTATTAGTTATATATCTATTATTAATTAATTATTTACTGGTTGTTTGTTTAATTGTTTTATTTTAGCTTGGCTCTCTTTTATTTTTTGATTGCCTTCTTTTTTATCTTGTTCAAGCTTTTCTTTATCTAAAGCTAATTTTTCTCTATCAGTTTCAATTTTATGTTGAATCATCGTATCAGCACTTCCCTCTCCATCATTTCCGTTCTCGGCTTGTTGTGAATTAATCTCTAAGATTTTAGCATCAATTACTTTATCATAATCTTTATCTGCTTTATAAATCTCTACATCATTTTTAGACTGTTGAGCAGATGCGTTCATTTCAGCAACTTTTTCATTACTTGCAAGAGCATCTTGTTGCATACGTTCTTCTCTTTCTTTAGCTAAAGCATCTATTTTATTAATTATAGCTTTACTACTTTCAAAGTTAGTACTACCAATTAATTCCATCATACTAGGAGCATCAGCATTTTGCCCTAGACTGAAACCATATTCTTTAGCCATTTTAATTCTTTCAGTTTCCTGTGCACTATTTACAACATGAATGTCATAATCACTTTCTAAATGATATATTGCATCATCAGCATTAATAGTTAGAAAAGCTTTTCTACCTTCGCTATTTACATAATTACCTTTTTTACCATTTATAAATGCAAGTTTACTTAAGTCTAATATGCTTTCATAATCTTTTTCTTGGTATTTTTCAAATTTTCTATTAAGTTCTTCACTTATAATAGCACTACGGTATATGGCTTGTTCAGTAACACCTTTACCATCACTAGCCATAGTATCTCCATATCTTTGTCTATTCATACCAATAGACTCCCACCATTCATCTCTAATAGACCTAAGTATTTCTATACTATCTTTTACAAATTGACCTAAGCTCATATCAAGAACTTTAATCCCTTGTAAAGCTAGACCCGCAGTTGGTTGAGTTTCATCTATTATAAGCATACCATCAGCGTTCATATAATACATAGCCTTCTCTTCATCCCAACCACCAACGCCAGTAGGAAACAGTCCTTGTGGCATTATCATTACTTTCTCTTTATTTTTATTTATAATCTTCTCAAATTGATATTTAACAACATTATATATAATTTGATAAGGTTTCCCAACACTAGGAAGACTAACAACTTTACCGTTAAGTCCTCTATTGATTCTACCATTATAAGAAAGTTTTTGTTTAGAGCTGTTATTAAGCTCACTTCTGTTATAAGATAATGGTTGTACTCCTTTATATATATAACGACTGGTATCTCCTATTCGCTCTCCTTCCCAAATTTGGGTTATCCATTCCCATTTAATACTAATATCTCCATTTTCTTCGCTAAAATCATAATCTTCACCAACTTCCATAGTACTAATAGAACCTAACTCTGTTCTATAAGTTAGAATACCTACTTTTCTTTTACTTCTCCATTGACAATGACATACTTCAAAACCATCTACATATCTGTTACCTGCATAAAACTTAGTATCTTTATTTATATATTGAGTAGGAAGCCAAGTTATACCTGTAGTATTAGTACCTGTAATCGAGTTTTCATTTTCTTCTAACCATGTAATATCAGCATCACTTAATTCATGTCTCCATTTATCAATAATTTCATTACCTGTCATTACAGTTCGTCTAACAATTCTAGGAGCATCTTCTATAAATGTTCCTTTATAATTATTAGGTAATGAAATTTCATAAGGTGGAACTCTATGTACTTTTACATCATCGTGTAAAATCTCTTTATAAGATACAGAAGCACCAAAAGAAATCCAATCATTATATAATTGAGTATATTTTTCATCAAGATCTTCTGAAAAATGAATATAATCTAAAACCTCTTGACCAGATATGATTCTATTACTATCATAATCTTTATTGTAGTTATCAACTGCTTCTTCCATAGGAGGCTGTTCTACGGAAGGTTGATTAGTATTAATACCAATATTATTTAAGTTATTAATTAACTTTTGTTGATAATATTGATCGAGCATTTTATTTAAACCGTCTTTATAATCACTTTCATCATCTGGATTAGTACCCATTACATTATGAGTTTTAATCCTTTTACCCCATTCTCCTATATATAAATCTCGAACAGGTGTAATTATATCAAAGTTTCTAAGTTTTGCTCCAAACTTTTTATATCTATCTACGGTAGTATTTAGGGGATTAAGTATATGTTCGTAATCTTCTGTTATAAGGTCTCCACCATCTAATAGTCTTACATCAGATTGAAAACCCATAGATAAAGTACTACTTAAACTTTCGTCAGCAATATAGTCTATACAACGCTCACCCCAAGTTTTACCTGTAGTTTTATCTCTTTTTAGTTTTTCTTTTAAAGAAAGTTTTTGTCTAGGAAATACGCTCATGTTTATAGTTACATTTTAATTACCATACCAAGCTCTGTCAAAAACGCCAGTACCAGAAGTTTTAGGAGGTTTAGTATGAATTTTAGTAAAAACTTGTTCTTTGGTATCATATTGACCTACAATTAAAGTAGAAACCGCATCAAAGTTCCCTTTATGTAAGTTATACTTTAATAGCTCCTTTAACCCACTTTCGCTGTAAAAATAGTGCAAATTTAACAAATCTCCATCATCATTACCACTTCTTTTTGTTATAAGCCAATCCTTTACATATATAACACCTTCTAGTTTTCTAGCTTCGTTTATGTGAATACCTTTTTTCCTTGAACCTCTTTTTCCTTGTAGGTTTTTTTGCCAAAGTAATTCAGGCTCATCTGCTAATCTATGTATAAGTTTATGCTCTCTTGCATAAGGAAATACATCACCTCTATCATTCTCATACATAATAACTGCATTATAATATTCAGCAGCAGCAAACATAATATCATTAAAAGCATTTGTTGATTCAGGTCTTCCTCTAAATTCAGCGACTACTCTGTCTCCTCCACTAGGAGTTATATTATTAGTTCTTTCATAAACATAAAAAACTCCTAATGAATCTCTTGAACTTACATCTTCACTTTTCTTAGGTAAAGCAAAAGGATCGTGCCATATTCTATAAAGATTATCAGGAACTTCACCCGTATTAATTTTTTTACTAGTTAAGCTATCTGTACCTACAGGAAACTTAACTCTAAAAGGCGGACTCCACATAACAAATGCACCATGAGGATCATCTTCCTTTCTAAGAGGAACATTAGTGATTACAGGATGAAATTCTCTTTGATCTTTATTATCCATAAATAAATAATCATTAAATTTAACTCCTTCAGCAGTTCTTACTAATGTGCCTTTTCTAGCCAAAGCTTTTATAGTATCATCCCTTTGTACTCTTTTTAATTGTTCTTCTATTTCTTTATGAGGAAAGATACCACTAACACCTCTACTAAAAGCTTCTTTAGGACAAAAAGGCTCTTCCATTATATAATCAGAAAGCTTCTTAGCACTCTTAGCCCTTCTTCTTATTTCTCTTTCTCTTTCTTCATAAGCTATAGCTCCTTTAACATTACTATTTCCATGTCTATCAATAAATCCTTCTTTACCCATATAACTAGGTACAAAGAAACCACATTCTTCTCCTCTAGCATCCTCATCCCATATATTATTAAAGCATAAGAAACCATCAGCAGATGGAGAATAAAACAACTCTTCAAAATCTTCCCATTGTTTAGCATCACCACCACCTGTACCGAATACAATCATAACACCAGTTTTAATCGCACCAGCACCAAGAGTAGGTAAAGTGGAGGCAAGAACTTGACTTAATAAAGGATTCTTACCAGATTCTTCTAATAGAATTAAAGTGCAATCCTTACCTCTAATTGCACCTGGATTATTAGTGGCAAAACTTCTAGCTAAGATACTACTCTTAAATCCATATTCAACACCAAAACCATCGTTACGTTTATAACCAAACTTAATAGTATTTTCTTTATCTATAAGTCTACGTTTACTCCAATCAGTATGTGCAGATATATGTTGTAAATAGTTATCTGCCATTGTCATCGTGCCCTCAGGATATAAACTATCACTATTATAAGCAGCAATACCTGTAACAGTATTTCTATATAAATCTGCTCTGTTTGCAGACAACCATCCATTCTTATAAGAATAACCTTTACGACGAGACTTACCTACTACCATATGCTTACCTTTACTTCTTGCTAGTTCTATAGCTTTAAAGTAATAGTAATCACTATCAAAAAATTGAGGAAGACTAACTTCCTTATCATCTGCAAGGTCGCTAATATCTTCCCCTAGTTTAACTCTTCTATCTATCTCAATTAATACTTTTTTCTTAACTCTTTTTATAGGTGCATAATTAAGATAACCATAATGTTCTCCAGTTATATGAAGATCTTGTAAAACATAACTTCCATCATCTTTCTTAACTAAAGCACAAGGTAATGTTAAACCCTCTTTCCTTTTTCTTTCTTCTTCATCCCAAAAAGCATCATATTGTGCCCTATCAAAATCTTTATGTAAATGAGTATAAACTCCATGTTTTAAATAATAATTACCAACCTCACTAAAAGATTCAGTTCCGTAAAATGCTATATCAATATTCTCATATAAAGTTTCTCCTGTAATGGATTCAACTTCTTTATAAGGCATCTCTATACAAGGAAGGCTATCATCTCTGATAGCCGTTTGTAGTAATTCATCTAGAAGACTACTTACTATATCATAACTTGCATAATTAACGTGCATATTATAAAGCTTTAATAAAACTTACAACATCATTAACATCTATATACTGACCTATACCTGCGTTATAAGCAAATTCTGCATCTGAAGTCATATCTCCTACCATTATACTTTCAGGTAAGCAGAGTTCATAGTCAACAGCAGCTTCAAACGCCATTCCAGGATTAGGTTTTCTATTATACCCTTCCATACTACTATGATAGAAATAAGCTATACTATTATCTTTCATTCTAAGACCAGCTTCAATAAATTTACAGATAGTTTCAATCTTTCTAATAAAAATAGATTCTTCAATATAACCTTCTTCTATACCACCTTGATTACTTACAATAATAATCTTATAACCTTTCTTATAAAATATCTCTATTAAATCAACAGTATCATCTATCAATTTCCAATCTTTATAATGAATAGGAAAAGTTCTGCCTGTTTGAGTGGTAATTAAAGTACTATCTAAATCTAAAAATAAAGCTTTTTGAAGTGTCATCGGATTCCAAAGTTATTTACTGTATCTTCTACAATACCATTAATAGTTTTATATCTATATTCAAGAGCAGCATCTATTTCTTCTCTTAAATAAGGTATTCTAATATATTTAGGTAATCTTCTAGGTCTAAAGTGCCAGATACCTAGTCCTTTATTAACTAACCTATATCCCCACATCTCCATTATCCTTGCATATAGACTAAGTTGTAAACTATATAACATACCTTTACAATGTTCTACATTATCTAAAGGACTTTTAAAATATTCTAGCTTTCTTACCCATTCAGTAGTTTTAACATACTTACCATTAATTCGTTTCTTTTTAAAATAACCACTTTCAAAGATCATTTCATCTTTATTAGTTTTCCAATCTACTATAATAAACATATTACCTTTAATAGCTAGTACATCAATAGTACCTGCAATTAAATGCATTACACTAAATACTCTCTTTTCAGCATATAGTATAAAACCATTATTAATAAGTAATAATAAATAGTTATAAACGTCAGGATAATTAAAACCAATGGTAGTAACATCTAAATCATGTTTAGTACGAATTATAACATCCTCTCCCCCAAAAACAGAGAAAGGAGGAGTAACTTCAGTAGTTATAGGTTTAACTTCTTTATTACTCTCTCCTTTTATATCTCCTTTACTTTCATTGATACTATCTTCAAGGTAATTATGTATTTTATTACCTCTATCACAAGCTTTTTTAGTTATATGTTTCCACTGATTAACAACTAAATCAACTTCGTTACAATGAATAGGGTTTCTGTATAAGTCATCTATATCTCTATAAGAGCCATCTATAAATATACCTTTTTGAAGATCATCAGGTCTAACACGAAACCCATTATCTCTTAAAGCTACATACATACTCCAATAGTACTTATTAAATTTAGGCTTAAAATCTCCTATAAAAGTAGTAGCACTTCTATACTCATTACCTAATTCATCAGTATAAGTATGACTATTAGCGTCAAACAGTATTTTAGTCTTTTCAAGGTCTTTTATCTCCATTTATAGAAAAATTATCTTTTAAATAACTCATTACATCATGTTCATATCTTAAATCAATAGGATGCATCTCTTGATATATCTTTAACATCTCTTTAAAAGATATAGCTATAGTATAAAAACTATTATCTTCTTTAAGTAGTACTCCTACTGTATTTTCTTTAGGCTGATTTACTATCCTAGAAACATTATTAGGATGTAAATTAAGTACTGTAGCTATTAGTACTCTTTTGCCATCAGGTGTGGGTGAAACTACATTCACCAATATAGGTCTTTCCATAATTAATCCTCCCTTCTTCCTAAGTCTCCACCACCGTAAATACCAGAATTTATACTTTCTTCTTTAGCTAATTGCTTTTTAAGTTCATCAACTGTTTTAAAAGAATTAGGTAAAGCATTACTTAAATTCATAATTCTTGTACCAACGTCTAATAAAAATAAAGATTGTTGATCAATATCTCTGATTATATCAGCGGCTTCTACTTTATCTTTTGTTTTATCTAATTTACTTTGTAATTTTCTGATACTATCTCTAATAGTAACACGTCTCTCGTTTAATAACGCTAAATCTTCCCCTACTCCATAAACACCTTTATTAGCATTTAGATAAGCATGATGAAGAGCACTTAGAGTTATAAGTTCTTCTTTATAGATTCTTAACGCTTCTTTAACATTATCATTAGGTTTCCAATTCTCTTCTAATTGAGCATAAGCTACACAATTAGCAAATCTTTTCTTTTCAGGTAAATCCCTATACATACTAGTAGGATTAGCGTACCCATAAATAAACTTAAACACCTTAAATGCATAAGCTTTTTTTCTACCGTCTGAATCTCCTTCACTTCCTTTATCATCAAATAGTATTTGTCTAAAAGCAGGTATCTCTCTAACCTCATCCTTATTCAACTTTAAGAA
>CBDUPT010000004.1:0-29871 GCA_965369165.1 uncultured Flavobacteriales bacterium
TGTTTTTTAGGTTCATATTCTTCTGTTTTTCCTAAACCTTTAGATAATTTTAAGGTTAAATCATGAAAAGGCTTGTTGTACACATCTGGGATACGACCAATACCAACAACCGCAATATTTTTACCTTGAACATTGTAGCTTAAATTAATGTCTAAAGCATTTTTTTGATTACCATAACCTATAAATGAATTAATCAAAAATGGAGCCTGCCCCTGAAACTCTCTTGTCTTATTAATGGTTTCCCCATCTCTAGCTTCTAATAATCGAGACTCATACTCAATATCACTCATTTCAACTTCTGATTTAGAGAAAGTAATGTTTGTTCCTACCGAAACATTTTTCATTTTTTTAGAAAGAAATTCTAAACCTTTTTTTAATTCAAACTCAACCCCCATTACTTTAGCTTTGTCAATGTTTCTTGGGGTAATGTTGTCAGCACTTGTTGCGTTGAATGACACAACTTCTATTGGGTTTGTAAAGTCTTTGTAAAACCCACTAACCGAAATAATATCAGAGCCCTTCATGTATTTTTCAAATCTTAAATCGTAGTTGCTAATGTAGGTTTGAACTAAATCTAAATTTCCAATAAAAGTAATTTGAGTTACTGCATCATAGATTTGAGCTCCAGATTTTTCTTTAAAAGATGGTCGAGCTAACGTTCTACTATAATTTGCTCTTATATTAAAGTCTTTAGGAAAACTGTACACCATACCAACACCAGGTAAAATATCTAATTCATCTAACACTACCCTATCATTAAAAACATCTTCATCCCTATCAACAATTGTTTGCCTTTGTCCAGTATATCTCATTTGTGCTTTTTCAACTCTTGCACCATATATAATTTTAAACGAGCTATCAATAGGTAATTCATTCATTAAATAACCGGCAATAATATTTTGGTTAGCTGTGTAAATGTTAGAAGAATCTATTTGACCAATTACATATAAACCTTCTATTGTGTTTGGTGAATTTTGCGCATCAAATAAATAATCTTCAGTAAATAATTGGTTTGGATCTCCACTATACTCTGGTTGACCAATGTTTCTAAAGTTGTATTCAACGACATCAAAAGTTCGTTCTTTCATCAAGAAGTAAAACCCTGTTTTAACAGAACTTTTCATTCCTTTCCATTGGTTAAAATCCCATTTTAAATCTGCTTTGGCGTTTAAGTTGGTTTCTTCCAAATTTCTAAAAGCTCTATTTACCAACGCCCCTTCACCAAAAGCTAACACATAACTTCCATCATCTTCAATAGAATATATCGTTTGTCTTAAATCAGGCTCTTTATTCAATGCTAATGATGGAGAAACAGCAAATTTTAACTCTAGTTTTTTATTAAGTTGATGTTTACTGTTTAGTAAAAGGTTAGTAATACTTCTTTGGTTGTAGTATAAATTGGTTTTATCTAATGTTACTAAGTTATCAGAATAATCAGTATTTTCTTGTAACAAGTGTGTTGCTGTTTTTATACCATTTTGAGTATGAAACATAGTTAAAGAGTATTTACTTTTTTCTCTTTTTAAAGAAAGGCTTAACAAACCATTCCAAAGCACTTCTTTAGTGCCAACTTCACCATTGTTTTGTACTACAAGAGCTAACTCATTACTAGACGCAGTGTCACTTTTTTGAAAAGAGTTAAATTGGAAATCATCATAATAGGTGTATTTTGTTCTATAACCTAGAGAAGCAATATAACCAAAGGTATTTTTTTCGCCTTCCTTTTGGTTTCCAAAACTTATGCTATAGTTTTGGTTTAATAAACTACCACCTTTAATTGCGTTCATTTCTCTGTCAAAAGATTTTGTTGCTCTTTCTAATTGTTTGTTTTTAAAATCTGAAATAAGTGGTCTTGGAATTTCGGCAGTAGCAGGTAAGGGGTTTTCTCTATCTGCCGCACCACTAGCCCACAAATCAGAAGCGGGACCATTAAAAGTTAAAAAGCTATTATTAAAATGCATATTTGGATTATAACTAACAGATGCAGAAACACTAAAGATTTTACTATCAGGAAAATCTTTAGTTATAATGTCTACCATACCTCCAGTAAAGTTACCTGGTAAATCAGGTGAGAATGTTTTGTATACTATTATATTATCCACCACATTAGTAGGGAAAATATCTACTTGAACAGAGTTTTTATCTGGATCTAATCCAGGAATAGCAATACCATTTAAAATGGTTTTAGAGTACCTATCTCCCAAGCCTCTTACAAATACATTTTTCCCTCCTTGAATAGAAACTCCAGTAATTCTTTTTAATCCTTGGTCAAGCGTATTATCTCCTGTTTTTTGTAGTTTTTTGGCAGAAATACCATCTACTAAATTAGCTGACTTTCTTTTTATTGTAGAAATAGCTGCCTCTGTATTTCTTGCTTGTTTTGCAGTGATTGTAAACGTTTCTCCTTCTATCGCTTGGCTACCAAGTTTAGTGTCAACAATGGTAGTTTCATTAGCTTTTACAACTACATCAGTAATTTCTTGAGAAGCAAAAGAGACATAGGAGATTACCACTGTATATGTTCCTGGGTCAGCCTCAATGGTATATTTTCCATCAAAATCTGTAATACCGCCAGTAGTTGTTCCCTTAATAAGTGCTGTTGCACCAAAAAGTGGCTCGCCAGTTTCTGCGTCAATTACCTGCCCTCTAATTTTTCCTTTTTGAGCAAAAGCGATGCTTGTTGCCAATAAAAATATAATAACTAATAAATTTCTCATTCTTTAATAAATAAAAATTGCCTCATGATTTTTCATGAGGCAATTTTAAGTTAATCTTAACTCTAGCGTGTTAATCTAATATTAACTAATTGTTATTAGACTATTTATATTGTGCTGTTTGAGATGCTAATGACCATCCAGTAAATTGAGACATGTCAAAACCATTTGTTAAACCAGATGCAGTTGTGTTAGCTCCGTTGAATATAGAATTATCAAAACCAACTTGGTCAGAATCAAATAAACCAGTTACTGAACCTACACTAAAAGTATTGTTTGCTATAGTAATAGTTGAAGAACCTGTTCCATCATAATTAGCATAAGCACCAGAGCCATTTACTTTTACTTTTGCAGCTGCATTAAAGTTTGTAAAATGAACATTTTGTAAAGTACCTTGAGCATTTGATTTAAATACTGCATAATCATTTGAAGTGTTTCCTGAAGCACCAACGATGTATCCTTTATCGAATGTAAATGTTCCAGTATTGTTAGCAGAACCTTCTGGCCCATCAATTTCGAATGCATCACCATCTGCAGTTGGGCTAATAATAGCCATAAAATTAGATACTGTTCCGCTGTAAGCTTGATCAACATCGTAAGAATCATCATCAATTTTTACAACAATTGCATCAGAAACATTTACAGATCCACCGAAAAACTCTATACCATCATCAAGGTTAGCGTAAACTTCAACGTGATCTACTGTAGTTCCGTTTCCAACACCACCCATAGTTAATCCGTTAATTTCGTTTCCAGCTCCAATAATAACCCCACCATGACGGATTGAACAATATTGAAATTCACCAGAGTTGTCTGTATTATCTGTACCACCATAAGTAGTTCCTGGCGTTCCTGCAGGAATTCCTTCAATTTCTGCTGTAGTTCCTGAACTAGGAGAAATAGGTGCATCACCTAAAATGATTACTCCACCCCATAAACCTTTATTGTTTACAGTTAAGTTTGGACTTTCAATTTGACCAGGTATAATGTTATCATCTTCAGATGTAAAAATAATTGGTTGACTAGCAGTTCCAGAAGCATGAATTTTTGCTCCAACACCAACAACTAATACAGCAGCATTACTTTCTGAACCTGCTTTTCCTTTAATAACAGTTCCTGGCTGAATAGTTAATTCTGCAGGAGCTTGAATAATAACTCTACCATCTAAATAAACAATTTTGTCGTTTGACCATGTAGTGTTTGTCGTAATGTCACCACTAACAGTAATTGATGGGAATTTAGCTGCAGGAGCTTCTTCCTCTTCTTCATAAGTACAAGATCCATCATCTTTATCTGCATCTGCATTAAAGTTTTCTGCGATTGGGTCAGTACATCCTTCTTCTTTTGAACAAGAAGTCATTAAGCTTCCCATCCCGACAGCCATAGCTGTAATTAATAATAAGTTTTTTGTTTTCATTTTGTTTATAGTTTAATTTGTAATTTGATTCATTTTGATTTCGATGCAAAGTAAAAGAGCTTAGATTACCCGATTATAAATTCAATCTTATACTTGTTTTACTTTGATGTTAAGAAAACATTACCGACAACATGTATTTTAAATTATTTTATAAAAAAGCCTATATATAATAAGCCCGAAACAATTAATTAATATTAAATTAACACCTTAAAATAAATAGAGGATTACCTTCGCTTAAAATTTATAATGAGGATATGAGTACTGAAAAGATTTTATTAGTAGATGATGAACCAGATATTTTAGAGTTTATCGGTTATAACTTAAAGAAAGAAGGATATGATGTAGTAACTTCTAATAATGGAAGAGAGGCAATTGAGTTGGCAAAACAACATAATCCAGATTTAATAATTTTGGATGTAATGATGCCAGAAATGGATGGGATAGAAACCTGTCATGAAATAAGAACAATAGATAAATTAAAACATACATTAATAGCATTTTTAAGTGCTAGAGGTGAAGATTATTCTCAAGTTGCTGGATTTGATGCTGGAGCAGATGACTATATTACTAAACCTATTAAGCCAAGATTATTAGTAAGTAGGGTAAAAGCTATTTTAAGAAGAAAAGCTGGAGCTGAAGAAAGTACCGTTTCTGATCAAAGTTTAGACATTACTATTGATAGAGAAAAATACTTGGTGTATAAAGAAGGGAAAGAATACACTTTCCCTAAAAAAGAATTTGAATTGTTAAGCTTATTAATTTCTAAACCAGGAAAAGTTTTTACTAGAGAAGTAATTTTAGAAAGCGTTTGGGGAGGAGAAGTAATTGTTGGGGATAGAACCATTGATGTTCATATTAGAAAGCTGAGAGAAAAACTAGGAGATAATTACATTAAAACAATTAAAGGAGTAGGCTATAAATTTGAATCATAAATGAGTTAAAAGACTAAAGTTCATAAAGTTGAAAGGGTTAATTTAAAACAAATTATTATCTTTTATAACTTTATCCTTTTTAACTTTACAAACTTTTAACTACTCTATGAAAGATTTAACCCCCAATACTATTGCCCTCAGAATATCTTTTTTGGTGGCAATTATTGTTTCTCTTATTCTAATTTTAATAGAATATTTTCAAGAGCAAATCAATATAACAATTGTTCTTACTGTATTTCCAATAACATTTATTGCTTCTTTTTTTAGTTTTAAAATTGCAATTGAAAAATTTATTTATCGCAAAATCAAACTTATATATCGTACCATCCATAAATTAAAGTTGGATAAAGGAGAACAAATAAAAGAGTTCGATTTTAATACTGATGTTTTAAATGAAGTAAAAACAGAAGTAGAAAAGTGGGATAAAACCAACAAAAAAGAAATTACTCGATTGAGGGGGTTGGAAAACTACCAAAGAGAGTTTGTAGGCAATGTGTCGCATGAACTAAAAACGCCTATTTTTAACATACAAGGCTACATACTTACATTATTAGAAGGTGCTTTAGATGACCCTGAAATTAATGAGAAATTTTTATTAAAGGCTAATAAAAGTGTTGACCGAATGATTACCCTAGTAGAAGATTTGGATGAGATTACAAAACTTGAATCTGGGATTATTGAAATGAACCTGCAAAAAGTAGATATTATTGAATTAATTAAAGATGCAATAGGCTCTATAGAATTAAAAGCTCAGAAAAAAAACATTACTGTTAAACTTGAAGGGGAGTTTTTAAAACCTGTTTTTGTTATGGCAGAAGCAACAAGAATAAACCAGGTGTTAGTTAATTTAATAGTAAACTCTATTAAATATGGTAAAGAAAACGGAGAAACTTTAGTTAAGATTTATGACATGCACGATAACATTTTGGTTGAGGTTGCAGACAATGGTATTGGAATTAAGGAAGAACATTTGTCTCGTTTGTTTGAACGTTTTTACAGAACCGATAAAGGAAGAGACAGACAGTCTGGTGGTTCTGGTTTAGGGCTTTCTATTGTAAAGCACATTATAGAGGCGCATAACCAAACGGTTAATGTTAGAAGTTCTGAGGGTGTTGGATCTACTTTTTCTTTTACACTTAAAAAAGCCTAAAAATTCCCTCCTAAAAAGAAGGGTAAGAGAGGTGTAAAAAAATGTCAGTTCGAGTGATCCCGTTGTCACCCTGAGCACGTTTTGCGAAAGCAAAAGCTTCGAAGGGTTGGGATTGTATTGAGAACAATATTTTTTCCTACAAAACCTCTAATTCTTTTTTAGTTCGAAATCCTTATCTTGCACTATGCAAATACAATTATCAGTTGTAATTATAACCTTTAACGAAGAAAAAAATATTGAAAGGTGTTTAACTTCTGTTAAGCCTATTGCTGATGATGTTGTAGTGGTAGATTCTTTTTCTACTGATAAAACCAAGTTAATTTGTATTGAAAACAATGCTCGTTTTGTAGAACATCAATTTGATGGACACATTGAACAAAAAAATTGGGCGTTAACCCAAGCAAAGCATCAATATGTATTGTCGTTAGATGCTGATGAAGCACTTACGCCAGAACTACAAGAAGCCATTTTACAAGTAAAAAACAATTGGCAATATGATGGATATAGCTTTAACCGACTAACCAATTTTTGTGGCACCTGGATAAAACATTGTGGTTGGTACCCCGACAAAAAATTAAGGTTGTGGGATATTACCAAAGGCAAGTGGGGAGGAATGAACCCACACGACAAAGTGATAATGGATAAAGGAGCAACAACCCACCATATAAATAAAGACATTTTACACTACTCTTTTTATACAGTAGAACAGCACCTAAAACAAATCGATTATTTTACTGATATTAGTTCTAAAGCAGCTTTTGAAAAAGGTAAAAAGAGTAATGCTTTTATCATTTTTTATAAAAGCACCTTTAAGTTTTTTAGAGATTACTTTTTAAAGCAAGGCTTTTTAGATGGCTACCACGGCTATGTAGTTTGTAAAAACTCTGCTTACGCTAAAAAATTAAAGTATAGCAAACTGAGAGATTTGATTAAGGGAGCGAAGTAATTGCAAGTTTCGTTTAACGTTTTGCATATGGCTTGTGGCGGTTTTGAAGCACTTTCCTGTCCACCGAAACCAAACTTGGCTACGGAGCGAAAACCTTGCTGGTAGCTGTTCACCCGCCATAAGCTATATGCGTTGTTGGCAAACGTTTTTTCTTTTTTACATTTTTCCATTAGTCCAAGCTCCGAATATTGCTGTGGAGAAGAAACTGATTAATAGAAAAACAAAATTTAATAATCCATCTTTCATTAATGTCATGTCATTGCTCCAAAAGGTGTCAAAAGGTGATGCTGGTGGTTTATCATATTTCTTTTTGAACCATTCATATAGCAGTCGGTAAACTAATATTGTGATGATAGGTCCATTTAATGCTCCAAGTGCTGTCCCTGTCTTGTAAATCAGAAATCCAAATACATTACCAATAGCGGAAAGACCTATCGCTAACCAAAGCATTGTCCTGTAAATATTAGTTTTTAGAACCCAATCTCGTTTGAATATGATAAACATTGCATATGACATACCTATAACTATGAACCAAAAGTCAATGTCGCTGACATATTTGTCTCGAAATTCGGAGTCAATGAAAAATCTAATTCCGTCTGGATTCATTTGTTTCTTGTCGTCTTTTTAAATGTTTGCCAACGTCTTTGTTGGGAATGTTTTAATATTCTTTACATAAGTGTTAAACGAAGGTAGCGTTTTTTAAGCATAAAGTCAAGAAACACAAAACCATTAACCACCATAAATATGAGGCAGAATAAAAATAGATATTATTTATATGTATCTTTTTAAATAACTTGCGTTATACAATTGTAACCTAACACAATTAATGGCATTTTCTTTATTTAATAAAAAGGGTAAAAATCCAACTTCCGAAAAGGAGTTGGTTGATTTGGCGAAAAAAGACAAGCGCTATTTTACGCCTATTTATAAGAAATACCACGAGCCTATTTTTAGATTTGTTTATCAAAGGTTAGACAGTAAGGATGATGCTTCAGACATTACTTCACAAGTTTTTTTAAAGGCTTTAGTAAACTTAAAAAAATACCAACATAAAGGGTTTCCGTTTTCAAGTTGGCTGTACAAAATTGCATTAAATGAAATTAATCAGTTTTATAGAACTCAATCAAAAAGAAGAACCGTTAATGTAAACGAAAACCAATTAAAAGATGTGGTAGAAGAGGTTGGAGAACTTTATGATGAAAGTAAACAACAAAAATTAATAAAAGCTTTAGCTGTTTTACATGAAGAAAAATTAGTGCTGATAGAAATGCGATTTTTTGAAAAAAGGCCTTTTAAGGAAATGGCTCAAATTCTTAACATCACCGAAAATAACGCTAAAGTTAAGACATACAGAGTGTTGGATGAACTAAAAAAATTGATGTAACTTTAAGATGCCTTATAATGACAGAGAATAAAATAAATATAAACCGTAAAGAATTGAGCTCACAACAAGTAGGTGAGCAAGAAAATTTGGAAGGTATCTTATCTAAGCATCAAAACCTTACTAAGCGGCCAGCTTATAAGCAAAAGAAGTATTATTTCTTATTGATTTTAATTCTCTTAATTTCTTTTTTAATTTACTATATTGATAAAGAGAGGGGGGAAAAAAAACCAAATAATGAACCCACAAAAACAGAACAGACTAATTAGAGCCGTATAACCCCATTTTATTTCCTTCCGAATCTAAAAAATGAGCAAAATAACCAGGCTTATTATCTATATATGTATTAGGAATAAGATACTGATCACCACTTTCTTTTTTTGTAATTAAAGTTTTTGGAGTAAGAATTTTCCCACCATTTTCAACAATTAATTGCATAATCATTTCAAAATTTCCAGTTGCTTCAAAAAACAAAGTGGCGCCTAAGCCTATTGGATCAGAGGTTTCTATAATGGTGCCATTAAGGAGTTTTCTACCTTTTTTATTAGCCTGAAAGACAGCATGTGGCATTCCATTTAGTTCTTCAAAAAAGAAACTTGCATCAAAAACCGCCTCATAAAAACGTGAAGATCTTGCTAGGTTTTTAGCTGGAATTTGTATCCAAGAAATAATAGAGTGTTCCATGTGGGTTGTTTTTATAGGTACAAAAGTATAAAAAGAATACAATTAATAGAAAATATCACTTAACATAACCTTAACATACCAATAAGTATTAGGTAACATTTGATGTGTTTTTGCTTTATATGTTTGCAATAAATTAATATTAGACGAAAATAAGCTAACATTAAATCAATAAAATGACTAAAATTAAGTTAACATTAATATTTGTTTTGCTTGCCACACTTGCTTCTGCACAAGATACAACAAACAATAAATTTGGAAAAGGGTTTTACAATGTTGTAGCAAAAGACAACTCATATAGTATGAAGTTTGCAGTTAGAATGCAATCTTTATATATTGGTGAGTGGGGAGTAAATGACTCTAGCGGTATAGGAGCAGGAGAATCTCAGTTTTTAATAAGAAGAGCCAGACTAAAATTTGGCGGACATGCTTATAGCCCTAAATTAAAATATAAGGTGGAGCTAGGATTAACTAATAGAGATATTTCTGGAGCATCTTCACACACAAAAGGAGCACCAAGAGTAATTTTAGACGCGGTAATAAAATGGAATTTTTATAAGAATTTAAGTTTATGGGCTGGACAAACAAAACTACCAGGAAATAGAGAGCGAGTTGTTTCTTCAGCCAATTTACAATTGGTGGATAGGTCTTTATTAAATTCAAATTTTAATATCGATAGGGATATGGGAGCACAATTAAGGCATCATTTTAAATTAGGAGAAAAATTTACTGTTCGAGAAATATTTTCTGTTGCACAAGGTGAGGGAAGAAATGTTACTGACCCCAATTTAGGAGGCTATCAATACACAAGTAGAGTTGAAATTTTACCTTTTGGAGAGTTTGCAAGTAAAGGAGATTATACAGGCGGAGATTTAAAAAGAGAAGAAAAACCTAAGCTTTCTTTAGCAGGAACTTTTGATATGCACGATAGAGCTGTTAAATCAAAAAGTAACCAAGGGGATTATATGACGAATGATGTTGGTTATTTTGAAACTGATATTACTACCATTTTTGCAGACATGATGTTTAAATACAAAGGTTTTTCTGTAATGGGAGAGTATGCACATAGAACTGCTGCCCAAGATAGTGTATTAAATAGTGATGGCACTAAAACTGGAGATGTTGTGGGTGTTGGAACAGGTTTAAATATGCAGTTAGGTTATTTATTTAAAAATAATTGGGAAGTAGCAACACGTTACACTTCTATAGCTTTTGACAAAAATGTTACAGGCAAAGAACTTCAAAACCAATATACTTTAGGGGTGTCAAAATATTTTGCGGGACATAAATTAAAGGTGCAGTCAGACATTAGTTATTTAACAGTAGAGAAAAGTCCAGACAGTGAGTTAATGTATCGACTACAGTTCGAGTTACATTTTTAGAGAGATAAAAAAAGCCCGATGAACTTCATCGGGCTTTTGTTTTATAGAAAAGTTACCTCTCCATTATCTACATTATAAATAGCACCAACAATTTTAATTTTTCCTTCTTTTTCTAAGTCAGCCAAAATGCTACTTTTTTCTTTAATCTCTTTAATTGATTGTCGTACATTTTCAATTGCCACAGCTTCAACTTCTACACTTCCTTTTTCAGACTTTACTGTTGCTATTGCTGGTTTTACTTTGCTTAAAAGTGCAGTAATATTACCTAATTCTACATTTTGACATGCAGCAGTAACAGCACCACATTTAGTGTGTCCCATAACGGTTAAAATTTTAGATCCAGCTACAGCACAACCATATTCTATTGAACCTAAAATATCTTCATTAACAATATTTCCAGCAATTCTTACACTAAAAATGTCACCAATCCCTTGATCAAAAACTAATTCAGCAGGAACTCTAGAATCTATACAACTTAATACCACAGCAAATGGATACTGACCACCACTAGTGTCCTCAACTAAGTCAAGGTGATTTCTTTGAGTTTTTAGGTTTTTTATAAAACGTTGGTTCCCTTCTTTTAAAACAGTCAAGGCTGTTTCAGGGGTTAATTTTTCTTGAAATTCTTTTGTATGTGTTTTCATTTAATTATTGTCTTTTATATTATTTTTAATCCAATTCATACAATCTTTAAAGTTATCAAAGATATGTTCTTCAGCAATTAAATCCGGAATAATGTCTATTCGTTTTAACATATATGCTGGTTGTTTTGGAATGTTAACTATTAATACTTTTTTGTTTTGACTGCATAAGTCTATTAAAACATCTTCCATAGCGTATAGTCCAGATTGGTCTATATACGATACGTTTTCCATTCTAATAACTACAGCAGTTGCAGTATCAGGAATTTGTTTTGATAGTGCCTGAAAATCACTTGTTGAACCAAAAAATAAAGGGCCATTTAAGTGTTTAATAAAAACCTCTTCTTTAAGGTTGGAAGGAAAATCAAGCTCATCATCCCAAACATCTTCTTCAGAAAGTTTTTGAACCTTAGAGCTTTTAAATGTTAAATCCCCAATATTTTTCATAAACATTAAAGAGGCGATTACCAAACCTATTCCTACGGCATAAACCAAGTTCCAAACCGATGAAAGAACAAGTACCACTAGCATAATTATTACTTCTGATTTTGGCATGTTTGGGATAGCCTTTAATCCCTTATAATCCATAACACCGACACCTACAGTAACCAAAATACCAGCTAAAACAGCAGCTGGAATTTGAGAAGCAACAGGCCCTAAAGCTAAAAGGATAACTAAAAGTAATATACCCGCAGTCATGCCTGACAAACGTGTTTTACCACCGGCTTTAATATTAACAACTGTTCTTATGGTAGCTCCTGCGCCAGGGATTCCACCAAAAAAAGCTGCAACACTATTTCCAATTCCTTGCCCAATCAATTCTTTGTTTGGGTTGTGTTTTGTTTTAGTCATGTTATCAGCAACAACAGACGTCAATAAAGAGTCTATAGCTCCTAAGAGAGCTAAGGTTAGTGCTGTAAAAATATAGGGTGTAATAGAGCCTAAATTAAATTGAGTAAAAATTTCCATATTAAATATAGGTAGCCCGCTAGGAATCTCCTCTATAGGGCGATAATTTAATTTAAAACCATATGCAATTCCAGACATAACTGCCAAAGCAACCAACGTGCTAGGTACAGCCGTTGTAATTCGTTTAAAACCGTAGATGATAATAATTGTTCCTAAGGCTAAACACAACTCTAACCAATTAATGTTTTGAAGAGCTCTAGGTAAAACTTTAAAAGCTCCAATTACACCACTGGCTTCTTCTCCTGCTAAAGTTTGTGATTCTTTATGAATTTGTTCAGGTGTTATTTCTTTAGCTCTATCAACAGTAGCTGTAAAATTTTCTAGAACTAAAATACCCTCACCTTCTTCTTCTCTTAATATCTTCTCTAAGATAAGTTCTTCTGCATGGGGTTTAAACTTATTTACAAATTGTTCATCTTCTTTTGGATAATATCCTACAGAAGGTAAAATTTGTGTTACCAAGATAATCACCCCAATAGCAGTCATAAAACCAGATACAACAGGGTTGGGAATATATTTTATATACTTTCCTATCCCTAAAATACCTAGCCCAACTTGCATTAATCCAGCTAATAAGAAAACAGTTAAAATTGCAGGTAAAGCGTTACTAACATCACCATCATTTATTGCAATAATCCCTGCAATAACAACCATACTTACAGCAGTCATTGGTGCTGTAGGCCCCGATATTTGAGTGCTTGTGCCACCAAATAAAGCCGCAAAAAAACTAACAAAAATAGCCCCATAAAGCCCTGCGCTGGGGCCAAGACCAGAGCTAACTCCAAAAGCTAACGCTAATGGTAGTGCTACAATTCCAGCAGTTATGCCGCCAAATAGATCACCTTTAAAGTGCTTAAAATCAAATAAGTTTTTCATTAAAATATGTTTCTTGTTAAGTGTTGTCTAAATTATTATAGCAACAACTACCTTTATAAAAGGGTAATAAATACGATTTTCCTAAGTTAATTAAACTATCTCTGGAGGGGGAGAAAAGATGTCTCTAGATCTATTCTGAAGATTATAACTTTTGGTGTAAAAATTATATTTAAGTTGTTTGAGATTATTAAATGAAGGAATAGATTGTGACAAAAATGAGTCTGAATTATCACACTCTTCTTCACTATCTTTGTCTTCTTGTTCTTCTTCAGTAGTTGTAATAATTAAAGATGAAATGTTAGTGTCATCATTTAAAGCAGTAACAGTTAAATAAATTACAGGGCTAATTAGCACAATTATTAAACAAATAGCATTTATTTTCTTTAACCAACTCATGGTTACAAATGTAATGATGTTGTCGTTAACACACAAGACAATAAAATCAGGCCTCCTATCATCTTAACAATAACTTAACATTGCGTTTAAGGTTTAGATAGAAGGGACAGCTATTTTTGCTACATATAAATTATTTAAAAGAAGAATAATGGAATTTGGAATAGTAGACGCATTAACACTTATAGGGGCTTTAGGTTTTTTCATTTATGGAATGAAGATTATGAGTGAGGGTATTCAGAAAGCTGCTGGAAGTAGCTTAAGAAGGATACTTAGTATGATGACAAAAAATAGGTATTTAGGCGTTCTAACAGGTTTCTTAGTTACTTGTTTGGTACAATCATCTTCAGCAAGTACTGTAATGGCTGTAAGTTTTGTTAATGCAGGATTACTTTCTTTAGTAGAGTCGGCTGGTATTATGTTGGGAGCAAATATTGGAACAACCATTACTGGTTGGTTAGTTGCAGTTCTTGGTTTTAAAGTAAAAATTGCTGCAATGGCTTTACCTCTTTTAGCGATAGGGGTACCAATGTTGTTTATGAAGAAAAACAAAATCAAGTACTTTGGTGAGTTTATTGTTGGTTTTGCAATTTTATTTTGGGGATTATCTGAATTAAAGCATGCCGTTCCAGATGTTAAGAGCAACCCTGAAATTTTACACTTTTTAGGTGATTTTGCTAATATGGGGATATTAAGTAATCTATTTTTTATATTAGTAGGGACTCTTCTTACTATTGTTGTGCAATCTTCCAGTGCATCTATGGCATTAACTCAAACATTGTGTTTTAGCGGTGTAATACCTTTTGAAGTAGCTGCCGCAATGATTTTGGGAGAAAATATTGGAACAACAATTACAGCAGAGCTGGCTTCTTTAGCAGGGAATGTTCATGCCAAACGATCAGCTAGAATACACTCCATGTTTAATATTGTTGGGGTTACTTGGGCTGTATTATTAATTTCATTTACTCCAATATTACATGGAATAGGAGGGATAGCTCAAAGTTGGTTTGGCTTCCCAGACCCCTATACTGCTGAAGGGGCGCCAATGGGTCTAGCAATTTTTCATACAGCTTTTAACTTTTTAAATGTATTAATAATGATATGGTTTGTTCCACAATTAGTTAAATTGGCCACTAAATCAGTTAAATCTAAAGGCGATTTAGATGAAGAATATCATTTAGAGCATATTAGTACTGGCATTATGTCAACACCAGAACTTTCTTTATTAGAAGCTAAAAAAGAGATAGCTAAGTTTGGTAAGCGTGCTCAGAAAATGAATGGAATGGTTAAAGAATTGCTAACAGAGCAAGACAAAAAGAAAATCAATAAAACTTTAGCAAGAGTTAAAAAATACGAAGAGATTACTGATAGAATGGAAGCAGATGTGGCTGATTATTTAGCAAAGGTATCTGAAAGTGAAATGAGTGAGCGCTCTTCTATTAGAGTAAGAGGAATGTTAAGTATTATTGGAGATTTAGAACGTATTGGAGATATTTATTATCAAATGTCTAAAGCTGTTGAACGAAAAATAGAGTCTAAAATTTGGTTTACACCAGAACAGCGCAAAAATATTACTGACATGTTTGATATGACAGAAAAATCGTTAACAAATATGAATGAAAACCTTATTAAAAATAGTTCAGAGGTAACTATTGAAGGAGCATTAGAACACGAAAGAACTATAAATAGCTTTAGAAAAACTATTAGAAAAGAACATTTTAAAAGTGTTGAGAAAGGAGATTACAACTTTAAATCAGCTACTGTTTATAGTGATTTGTTTAACTCTCTTGAGAAGGTTGGAGACCATGCCATTAACGTAACAGAAGGAATTATTGGTGAGGTGTAGTTAACATTAACTAAACATTACTTAACATAGCAATAACAAACGCATAAAATAGAATTTAATTCTTTTAAAGGGCAAATAATGATATTTGCCCTTTATGTTTAAATACGCAACCATATTACTTTTAACACTTTGCTTTACATTTTCTGCTTACGCAGGAAACGAAAAGAAAAATAAGTTAAAAACATTTTCTGTTTCAGGAAAGGTTTTAGATAGCTCAGGAAGTTTAACAGGAGTAAAAGTAATGTTAAACAATAAGGAAGTTACGGTTTATACTGATTTTGATGGAAACTTTACCATTCAAAATGTAAAAGAAGGAACTAACCAAATTTCATTTAGTATGGTGGCTTATGGTTCTAAAAAAGTTTCAATAAATCCTGCTGAAACAAACAACATAGAAGTTAAACTCTACGGAAAATAGAACTTAAAACAAGTTCAAAACACATAAAAACAGCTTTTTTACCCCTAATATTAAGTTAATGTTAACATTAGGTTAAGGGGGTGTTATGTTGAGATTTCTTTTGTATATATTTGATAAAGAAGAAATTTAAAACATACCCATTATGAAAAAACTAACCTTAATAACCTTAGCAGTAGCTTTTACAAGTTTACTTTCAGCTCAAAATAATATTGAATTAACAGAAGGCACTTTTGCTTATGAAAGCGGAGAGTTGTATTCTGGAATGATTACAGAAAAATATGAGTCTGGAGAATTAAAATCTAGTTATGAATTAGCAAACGGACTTTATCACGGGCAGTTTGTAGATTATTATAAAAGTGGAAAAACTTTAGAAAATGGATTTTTCTTTAGAGGAAAAAAAGATGGGAAATGGTTTAGATGGGATGAAAGTGGACAAAAAGTAGGGGAAGCCAATTATAATAAAGGTAAAAAAGATGGAACATGGACTGTATGGGATGAAAATGGAACTAAAAGATGTGAGATGAACTATAATAAAGGTGAGAAAGTGGGAACATGGAAAGTGTGGGATGAAAAAGGGAAGTTGGTAAGTGAAAAAACGTTTTAATTTTTTGATTAAGATTATTATAAAAGCGAGACAATAATTGTCTCGCTTTTTTTATGCTTTTTAATAGACGCTTAACATTAAGTTAACCGATACGAAAAGGTGAGAAGCTAATTTTAAGCTTCGGAAATGACACCTAAAATAACCATATTCAGTAGTAGTAGTGTTGATTTAGAAAATGCTAAAAAACTTTTTGAAAGAGAAGGGTTTGATGTATTTACTTATGTTGAGGTAAATGAGAACAACATTAACAACATTTATAAAATAAATCCTGATATTATTTTTTTAGATATAGAGATTGTTAATTCTGATGGGATAGAACTTTGCTATCAATTTAAAAAAGAGAAGGTGTTAAACTCTTATGTTATTTTATTTACTAAACATGATGAAGAGTATATAAAGGTTGAAGCTTATAAAGCAGGGGCTGATGATTATATAGTAAAACCAATAAATGCTAGGCTTTTAATAAAAAAAATAGAAGCACTTTTAAAACGCAAACCGCTAAATAAGGTTAGTAATACACCTAAAATAATTTCTCATAACACACTTAAAATTGATAGAGAAAGTTATGTGGTAATTAAAGAGGGTGAGCGAATTGAATTACCAAGAAAGGAGTTTGAAATGCTTTACTTATTGATTAACCAACCAAAAAAAATATTTTCTCGAGAAGAAATTTTTGAAAAAGTTTGGAAGGATAGCACAAAAAAGTACACAAGAATTATTGATGTTCACATTCGAAAAATACGAGAACAGGTAGGCCAACAAATTATTAAAACGGTAAAAGGTGTTGGCTACCAATTGGCTTAATTTTTTAAAAAGATTTGTTTTTAATGTCATCAACAACAGCAGGGTTTAACAATGTACTAGTATCCCCTAAGTTAGAAGTATCTCCTTCAGCAATTTTTCTTAAAATTCTTCGCATAATTTTTCCTGAACGTGTTTTTGGTAATTCTTTAACTATTTGAATTTTATCAGGTTTTGCTATTGGTCCTATTTCTTTGGTTACTTGTAAAAGCAATTCTTTTCTTAACTCATCTTCATTTATTTCTTTAGCACAAATCACATAAGCATAAACTCCTTGTCCCTTTATATTATGAGGAAATCCAACAACAGCAGATTCAACTACGCATGGATGTGTATCCAATGCATCTTCTACTTCTGCAGTACCTATTCTGTGCCCAGAAACATTAACAACATCATCTACACGACCAGTGATTCTATACATGCCATTTTCATCTCTTTTACAACCATCACCAGTAAAATATTTTTCTTTGTATGTAGAAAAATAAGTTAGTTTACACCGTTCATGGTCTTTATAAATGGTTCTGATCATTGAAGGCCAAGGGAATTTTATACATAGGTTTCCCTCAACATTATTTCCTTCAATTTCATTTCCATCAGTATCAACTAAGCAAGGTTGTATTCCTGGTAAAGGGTAGGTAGCAAAAGTTGGTTTTAAAGGAGTTAATCCTGCTAAAGGAGATATCATTATTCCTCCTGTTTCAGTTTGCCACCAAGTATCTACAATTGGGCATTTTTCTTTTCCAATATGTTTATGATACCATTCCCAAGCTTCATCATTTATAGGCTCACCAACACTTCCTAAAACTTTTAACGAACTTAAATTGTATTTGTTTACGAATTCTATGTCACAAGCTTGCAAAGCTCTTATCGCTGTGGGTGCGGTATAAAAAATATTAACATTATGTTTATCTACAACTTCCCAAAATCTACCCGCATCTGGCCATGTTGGAACACCCTCAAACATAACTGTGGTTGCCCCCGCTAATAAAGGGCCATAAATAATATATGAATGTCCTGTTATCCAACCAATATCAGCAGTACACCAATAAACATCATTATCGTTATATTGAAATACATTTTGAAAGCTATAATTAGTATAAACCATATACCCACCTGTTGTGTGTACAACGCCTTTAGGTTGTCCGGTTGAACCAGATGTATATAAAATGAATAATTCATCTTCTGAGTCTACTTCAGTAGCCTCACACGATGAATTTACTTTACTAAGTTCTTCATGCCACCAGACATCTCTTCCTTCAACCATATTAACTTTAGCTCCTGTTCTTTTTAAAACAATGTTTTTTTGAATAGATGGGCAGGTTTCCAAAGCTTCATCTACTACTTTTTTAATAGGGATGGTTTTAGTACCTCGATATGATTCATCAGAGCATAAAATAATATTACAGGTGGCATCATTTATTCTATCTGCTAAGGCTTTTGCAGAAAACCCAGCAAAAACAACAGAATGAATAGCCCCAATTCTAGCACAAGCTAAAATAGCTATTGCCAATTCAGGAACCATAGGCATATATAAACAGATTCTATCTCCTTTTTTCGCTCCATTATTTTTAAGCACATTTGCAAACTCACATACTTTTTGATGTAATTCATTATAAGTTAATTTTATTACATCATCTTTTGGATTGTTGGGCTCCCAAATTATTGCTGTTTGGTTTCCTTTTTTTTCTAAATGTCTATCTAAACAGTTTTCGGTAATGTTTAATTTACCATTAGCAAACCATTTTACATTAGGTTCATCAAAATTCCAATCTAAAGTTTTATCCCACTTCTTTTTCCAAGAAAAGGTTTCAGCTATTTCGTTCCAAAAATTTTCAGGATTTTCAACGCTCTTTTGATATTGCTTTTTGTATTCTTCGAAAGTGTTTATTTTGATAGACATTGTATAAACTGTTTAGGGCTATAAAGGTAACAGATTTTAAGCTAATAAAAAAGGCGAATCAAACGATTCGCCTTTTCATCCTATCAAATTAAACTAAACTATTTTGCAATAACAAATCTGTTAGTTGCAACAGTATTTCCTTCATTATCGATTACATTATAAAAATATAATCCATTAGCAAAGGTGTTTAAATTCACACTAACTTTTGTTGAGTTAGTTTTAACTGTTTTTAACGTTTTACCTGTAATATCAATTATATTAATAGTTGTGTTGTTTTCAGTTAAGTTAAAGTTTAAAATACCGCTTGTTGGGTTAGGGTAAACCTGAAGGGTGTTTGTATTTAAATCTTTAACACTTGTTGATTCAGAAATATCATTAAAGTCTCTTGGTAAAATTTTGTATTCACTAAAAGAATAGTGACCAATTCCTGTTACGTCATAATGTGTACCAACAACAGCTGTTAAATGGTAAAAGAAAATATCATCATCAGCTTTTAAAGCTCCTGAACCATCGTTTATTTCCCACATTCCGTTTCCAACAGTTGTGCTTGTACATTCAGCATTAGTAACATTAATCAATACACCTTCCCATTCTTCACTGTTAGCACTCAATGTTGTGTTAGCAACAGGTGTAGGTAAAGTATTACCAGAGTTTAAAACAGTAATGTTAGAAACAAAACCAATTTGAGTAGTGTTAAAATATTCATCAACAGTACCTGTCACTTCTACACTATCACCAATAACCAAAGTTGAATCATTAGTATTGTATACGAAAATACCATTCCATGCTAATGCGCTATCTTGAATAAAAAATGAATGACGAGCAGAGCCATACTTTACAATTCCAGTAATTACACCTTTAGTTGTAACAACATTACCATTTTCAGGAGAATCTCCACTTGGAGCGGTTGTATACTGAATATCGTATATTTTTTTGATGTTTGCCGGAGGTGTGGTTGTACTTGTAATAGCAATAGAATCTAATAAAATACCGATTTCAAAAGGAGCAGGAGCTGTTGTTGGGTCTGTGTTTCTTAACGACAAGATAAATTCTGCACTAGTACAAGTTGCAGGAACTGTAACAATTTGTGCAACTTTTACTAAGTTCCCCATTGAAGAATCTGAAACTATCATATATGGGTTATAGGTACCATAAGCACTATTAGTAACATCGTAATAGTTAGTTCTTAAATCTCCAGAATTTTGAGCAACAACCCACATCTCAATTAGATAGCTTTGTCCACCAGTTACTGTGAAAGCATCAGTTACAAACCTTTTGTGAGAAGTGGTTGCATTAATTAAAGAAGCCATACTAGTACCATATGTAGCAAGACTAGTTTGTTCAACAACATTGGCTGATGTAATACTTGTTCTAGCAGTATTCATAAAGTCTGTTGGATTTCCTGAAGCCCATGAGCTTAAATTACTTTGAAAAACTGTTTGACCAAAAGCAAAACTTCCAATACAAGCAGCGGTTAAAAGAGTAAAGATTTTTTTCATAATTATAGAGTTTTAAAAGTTAATATTATTTATATACATTAATTTCATCTATTTCCCAAGTTACACTTGTAGAACTAGTTCCTTCAAATTTAAAGGCAATATACACACCATTTTGAGCAAATGAAGATAGGTCTATACTTCCTGAAGAAATAAAGTCCCAACTTGCACTATTAGTATCCCAACCGCCAACAGGAACAGTGTTGGTTATATCTGTCCATGTAGCAGTATTTGGATCACTAATACCATCATAATTTGTGGAAACCATCAATAGTAATTGTGGACCAGAATCGAATCTGATAGTGTTTCGGAAATCCATAGTAGCATTATTTCCTCCTGTTAAATCTATAGAAGGAGAAATTAGCCATGATTCACATATTAAATTACTATTGTTCGATATTTTAGCTGCAGAATTTGTTGCTGCATAAATACCCCAGTCACAACTTGATGGGCCAATCATTGTAGTATCTTTCCATCCTCCAGAATTTAAATCTTGATCGTCAAAATTTTTGGATAACACTAATTGTGGTAAGGTTCCATTTAAATTGAGTTCGTTTGGGTTTCTAATTAATAATTGTAACCCAGAGTTGTACTGAGCAACCACACCAATAAAAGTTCCTCCTCCTGCAGGAATAGTATCTCCTGCAAAATTAGCATAACCGCTTGTTCTTACATCAATCATATCTCCATTTAAATCTTGTAAAACCCTAGACACAGCTTCTAAGTTCTCAGCATCAGCATAAGTTTTGCCTTGTCCCCCTTCTACAAACCATGTATTTTCAAGTCTAACTAATTTCCCTTGGGCAGCCTCTAGGTCATTTAATAAGGCATCTATATTTGTTGTTTCAGGTGTTTTATATTGTTGAGTAGCTAATTTTACAATATTATTATCTGGGTGTAATGAATCTATTTGTAACATTTGATTATAACGTAAAATTTTAGCTCCTTTTAAATTAACCATTACAGAATCTCCAATGTAAAGTCCGCTTGAAGAAATAAATCGTAAATATAAATTTCCTGTTGCATCAGAGATATAAGATTCTTTATATAGATTGCCTGTAGATTCGTCCATTGTTACAACACCATAAACAGAAATATCATCAGTTATGGTTAAAGGAGAACCAAGTGTTTCCATTGCTCTAACTTGAGCAATTGTAAGTACGTTTCCTTCTGCAACAGTTTTAGGAGTTGGATCGTCAAATGTTTTTTCACAAGATGTAAATAGAATTAAAACTAAAACTATTGCACTTATGTTATAATATATATATTTCATTTTTTAATAATTAAAGGTCAATTATATTAAAATTGTCAAGCTCCCAAGTATCACGAGAAGAACCAGTGCTTGTGTATTTAAAAGCAATATAAGCCCCTGTGGATTTGTACGCAGTTAAATCATAATTACCTGAAGTTGTCCAGCTCCACCCACCTGTTGATAACAGGAAAGAACTTGTTATATCTGTCCATGTTGCAGAAGAGGGGGCGCTTACCCCATCATAATTATTAGAAATCATAACTTGTAAAGAAGAGGAACTTGTTCCTGAACGAGCTGCAGAACTAAAATTTAAATGTGGGTTTGCAGCAGAATTTAAATTAAAGTTAGGAGATATTAACCAAGACTCTCCAACAAGTTGACTTGATGTGTTATCAACTACAGCATAGTAATTGCTTGCAGGAAAATTGTCTGTATACCAAGTGTTGTTTGGGGTAGGATATTGAGTGGTCCAGCCACCAGATGTTAAATCTCCGTTATCCCAGTTTTTAGTGTAAATATATACAGGGCAAGCTGCGCAGCTAGTCTTTCTAGTTGCTTGCATTGTAAATTCTGAAGGGGTTCTAATTGATAATTGGAGTGTCGTACCATATTGTGTTACAATACCAATAATAGAACCTTTTCCAAATGGAAGTTGCTCACCAGCAAAACTAGCATACCCACTAGAACGAACAATGATATCAAATCCAGAAGTATCTATTAATTCTCTATTTTCATCACTTTGTGTAATAGGGTCTGCCCATGTGTTACAAACATCAGAACATTTAAATTCAACATTATCAATTTGAACTAACCTAGATTGGTAAGGAGTATAAATACCATTAATTGCTAAATCAGAAATAGTTACTACTTCAGGAACAATCTCCCCTTCTGATTTTTGTTTTATTAAGTGAACAGCAGGATCTACTTCAGATATTACAATCATATTGTTATCTCTTTTAATAGTAGTTCCTTTAAGTGAAACACGAAGTTTGTCTCCAACAAAATAATCGCTAGAAGAAGTTAGGTCTAGTTTTATTGCATTAGTTTCATCTTGTATGTAGAGTTCTTTATAAAAGTTGCCAAAAGTTTCATCAGCAGTAACTACACCATATACAGAATAATCGTCAACAATAGTAGTATCAAAAGCAATATAAATATTTCTAACAGAATCAATTGTTAAAACATTCCCTTCGGGCAATTCTTTAACAGGTGGAGAATCAAAGTCTTTATTACAACTAGATACTGCAATAGCAGTTATGAATAGTAGACTAAATATATGTTTCATTTTCTTCATAATAACTTGTGCTTAAAATTGGAACGTAACCATTGCGAAGTAAGTTCTTCCTAGCATATAACCAATTCTTGGAGGAAATTTATCTACATCACTTTGGTCGTAACGCAATTGCTCAAACCCTCCTGTTTCGAAATCAGTATTATCTAATATATTATTTACGTTTAAGTTAAGTCGTAAGTAATACTTGTTTTTTAACCTCCATGATTTTCCAATAAAGAAGTTTAAAACGTAATCATCATCTAATTTTATTTGGTCAATAATATCATCAACTTGTGGGTCAGAAGATACATATTTCGTTAATGCTTCTTCTGTTCTTCTGTCAGGGTTAGCATCTAAGTAGGTGTTTGTAAAGTAATTGAAGTTAACACCTGTAAACCAATATTTAGGAGAATTATATTTTATACCAATTGAAGATGCTGTTTGTGGAATACCTCCAATACGGAAGTTTTTAAAGTAAATCGTTTTGTTTTCAGCTAGCAATTCAGTTGAATTATCTTGTGTTATTGTTGCTTTTGGTCTAGAGTCATATAAAAATTGACCAGTTGCAAATGCTGCTGAACCAACAATAGATGGTGTGATATTAATTTCTGCACCTAACTCAACCCCCATAAACAATTGATCAACACCAGTCATCATGTAATTTACGAACGTGTTTAATTCGTCATGGTAAAAACTTCGTGCCCATGACTTATCTTTTATCGAAGTATAATAACCTGTTGCTCTAACTTTAACTTTAGGGTAACGAACTAAATAGCTCAAATCACCTGACATAATTTTTTCGTCTTCTAAACCTATTACCACTTGGTTTCGAGTTCGAGGAGAAACAAATGCATTTCTAGCAAAAGGTGCACGAGTTAAATAAGCACCATTTAATTGAATTAAATGACGTCCAGTAATTTTATAAACCATACCAGCCTTAACACCATAGTTTAGGTGGCTTTGTTTTTCAGAATCTCCTTCAGAATTATCAGGGAATAAACCATTTTTCATATTTCCTGTTCTCCAAAAAGTTGTTGACGAAAGGGATAAAGCAGCAAACCAATCAATTTTGGCAGAAGTTCCTTCAACTTGTGCAAAACCGCTATAAGTATTAACAGAGATATCGTAATCATAACCAAAACGATCACCTTCATAAATTACATTGTTCGGATTATTTAAATCACTTTGGGCTGCAGATTCATCTGCAAAGTCACGCTCTGCAAATTGGTCAACATCTACCCAAAAATCCGCTCCAAGTAAGTCATTAATAATTTTATAATTGTTGCTTTTGTAAAGGCTAACCGTTAAACCACCTGTTAACATAAGGTTTTCTGTTTTTTGATGAGAAACTACAGTATTAAAACCATAGTGAGAAACATCATTTCTAGCTTCTTCTATAATATATTTAGCTCTATTACCTGTAAGGCTTGTTGAGGTTCCGTTGGCATTGTTTAAAGTGAAAAGGTTTTTAGAGTTAGAGAAGTACATTTGGTCAAAATCTAACTGGGTAGTACTTGGGTCTTGATTTTGCCATAATGAGGTTAAATTTTGAAAGACACCTTCATCTCCTGGTTGATTATAATAACTAGGTAAGTTTCTGTAATAATCTGGTCTTGGATCAGCAGCACCATACCAATTTAAACGAGTGTTACCTTGTTTTCCGAAAGTATAAAAAACAGAAGAGTTTAACTTTGTCTTTTCATTGATATCAAAATAATGGTTTAACATTATCATTGGTTTATGATTGTTTCTTATTCTAGAATTACGTTTTTCTCCATTTTGATATCCCCAATATGAGTTGTAATAATTATCTCCTGTTAAATCATAAGTTTCTTGAACTGAAATACTCCTTTTTCCCTGAACTGTTGGAGCACCATATGCAACTAAACCTAAGCTGTGTTTAGCATTTAATTTTTTTTCGATAGACACAAAATAACTTGCAGCATTATAATATGTTCCATCAACATACCCCTCATTCGACAATCTTGTAGAAGCAGAAACAGCAACAGCAAAACCATTATCCATCATTCCTGTACCATGCGTAACCATAGCTCTGTGCTGATATGACCGGTTAGCTAGAGCATAAGAAATTCTTGATCCTTTTCTAATAGAACTTGCTCTTGCGTTTATATTTGAGAATCCACCTATTCCACCAAAACTATATGATGAAGCACTAATTCCTGGTTTCGATTCTTGGTAACGAGTAATATCATTTAACCCGCCCCAAAAAGCCCAAATTGCTCTTCCACTTTCAGGATCATTTAAGTTTAACCCATTCATACTTACAAAGTAGTTTTCAGAATCATAACCTCTTACACGGTATCTAGCGGCACTAAAATTAAAACCAGCAACATTGGTAAATACATCCTTTGAAGATTGGAGTAAACCAGAAACATCTTGACCATCTTGACCATCTTCAGATAAATCTAAAGAAGTTGTAAAAGTTGGTACATTTTGTGTGTTTAAAGATGAGTCAGCATCAATTGTTGAAGTTGAATCATTTTGAGCATTAGCAGATAAACTGCTAATGATAAGAGTTGCTGATAATATTTTTAATAGTCTCATTAATAAATCAAAAAAAGATATAAAAAATAAAAGCGGTTAGAGGCCTTAGCTCTTAGGGTGATCACTTTTTGAAATTTAATACAAAGAATAATATTGATTAAATAACGGTACAAAAGTAAAATTTTAATATGATAAAAGCCTTGTAATCATTAATTTGTTAATAATTTATTAATAACAAATTTTAGTTAACTCAACATCTTGGGCTAATTGCTACTTTTTAATTTGGTTACTTTGCCAAAAATTATATAATATGAAACAACTAAAACACCTTGTTTTATTACTGATATCAGCACTTATTTTAAGTTATACTGGTTATTCTCAGAACGATAACAAAAAAGAATATTTATTAAGTTGTGTTGGATTTTACAATCTTGAAAACTTGTTTGATACTTTAATAGACCCTGATCCAAATAAGATTTTGCAAGATGACTTTACTCCAAAAGGACAAAAAGGGTGGACATCTTCTCGGTATTTTGAAAAGTTGGAAAATATGGCAAAAGTTATTTCTGAATTGGGTACAGATGTTACTCCAGATGGGGTTGCAATGTTAGGTGTTTCGGAGGTTGAAAACAAGTCTGTTTTAGAAGACTTAGTTAAAGAAGAAGCTATTAAAAATAGAAATTATCAAATTGTGCACTATAACTCTCCAGATAAAAGAGGAATTGATGTGGGGTTTCTATACAACCCAAAATATTTTAGAGTTGAATCAAGCAGAAGTGTTTCTTTAAGGTCAATAGACACAACTTTTTATACCAGAGATCAGCTTTTAGTAAGTGGGTATTTACATGATGAAAAAGTTCATGTTATTGTCTCGCATTGGCCATCACGTAGGGGAGGAGAAAAACGAAGTCGACCGAGAAGAGAAGCTGCTGCAAAATTGGGAAAAATGATTGTTGACTCTATCCAAAAAGTAGAACCAAATGCTAAGATTTTATACATGGGAGACTTAAATGATGACCCTACAGACAGTAGTGTGAAAAACTATTTAAAAGGAAATGGTAAGCAAGAGGCTGTAAAAAAAGATGAAATGTACAATCCTTGGGAAAGTTATTATAAAAGAGGGATAGGAACCTTAGCCTACAGAGATGCTTGGAACTTGTTTGATCAAATATTATTAAGCCCTGCTTTAACAGATAAAGATTACACAACTTATAAACTTTATAAAACAGTTATTTTTAACAAAACCTACCTAAAAAACTCTTCAGGACAATATAAAGGATACCCTTTTAGAACTTTCGCTGGGGGAGCATATACAGGTGGATATAGCGATCATTTTCCAGTATATTTATTTCTAATAAAGGAAAAAAAATAAGAAAATGAGGGGAGTATTATTAATAACAACTTTATGTTGTTTTATTCAAATTTCAGCACAAGACACTATTACAGTAATGTCTTATAATGTGTTAAATTACCCCTTATCTAATGCTTCAAAAGCAGACACCTTAAAACCAATAATTCAATATGTTAACCCTGATATTTTTATGATAACAGAGCTGACATCTTCTTCAGGAGCAACAACAATTCTAAACGATGCACTAAATGTTGGTTCAGTTTCCTCATACCAAAAAGCAACATATTTTAATGGGCCAGACACAGATAATATGTTGTTTTACAATTCTGATAAACTAGTTTTATACTCTCAACATGAAATTGCTACAACACTTAGAAATATTAGTGAATATGTTTTGTATTATGATGCTCCAAATATAACGGCTCAATCAGACACTGTTTTTATTCATTGTTATATGGCACACCTTAAAGCTAGCTCAGGAGCCTCAAACGAACAACAACGTAATCAAGAAGCTGTGATGTTAAAAAACTATTTAGACTCTAAAAACAATATTGAAAATGTTATTTTAGGTGGAGATTTTAATGTTTATACAAGTGCTGAAGCAGCATACAATACGATTTTAAATGGAGGGAATGTAAAATTATTAGACCCTATAAATACTTCTGGTGTATGGAATAATAATTCATCTTTTGCAAGTGTTCATACACAAAGCACTCGTTCTGGTAGTCTTGGAGATGGGGGTTCTTTTGGAGGAATGGATGATAGGTTTGATTTTATTTTTTTTAATAATGATTTACCAAGCGGGGCTAAAGGGTTAACATACGTACCAAACTCTTACAATGCTTTAGGGAATGATGGGAATCATTTTAATAAATCGATAAATGCTTCGCCAACCAACACCTCTGCACCTAACAATGTAATTGATGCGTTGTATTATATGTCAGACCACTTACCGATAATAATTAAAGCTTATGTGGCAGCAAATGTTGGTGTAGAAGAAACTCAACAACCATCAAAATGGCAAGGGTATTTTGCCAACAATCAATTTTATTTTAGTTCTAATAAAACAGAAACTAATTTAACAGTTCAGATTTATGATTTGTTAGGTAAATTGGTTAAAACAGAAAGGGTTACAAGGGCTACCAAATTTCAACTACAACTAAATAATTTACAGACTAGCTTGTATTTTGTAAAAATTACTTCCATTAACCACCAAGAAAGTTTTAAGGTGTTGGTTAAATAAGCGGTGTATTTCTATTTGTTTTTTACAACTAATGCTTACTTTCACACGTCTTTTTAGCACTAGACTTTAGGATTTGAATATATACTCAAAAAAACAACGTTGGAAATTATTGTTAGCTGGGGCCGCAATTTTAATTATTGCTGCATCATTGTGGTATACCAATATTTTAGTTAACAAAATTGCTGAAGAAGAACGAAATAAGGTTCAACTTTGGGCTGAAGCTATTCAAAACAAAGCATCTTTAGTTAGTTATACAGGCGAACTATTTGATAAGATTTCTGGAGAGGAACGTAATAGAATTGAATTGTGGGCTGAAGCTAATAAGCGAGCGGCAACTTCTAATAATCATGATGATTTAACTTTTTATTTAGACATTCTTTCAAGAAATACGACAATTCCAGTAATTGTAATTGATGAGAAAGAAAATATAGTGAATTGGAGAAATTTTGACATTGAAGCTTCTGAGGATACAGCTCAGTTTTTGCAAAATGAACTTCAAGCAATGAGGAATAATGGGAAAGCACCTATTGATTTAATTTATCATATTCCAGGTTATACTTTTAGGCAAAAATTATTTTATAAAGACTCCAAAATTTTCTCAGAATTAAAGATTGTTTTGGATGATTTAATAGAATCTTTTATTTCAGAAATAGTAATCAATTCAGCATCTGTACCAGTAATTTATACCGATAGTACTCAAACAAATATTATTGAATATGGAAATTTAGAGGGAGGAGAAACAGGGGTTAGCAATGATTTTTTATTAGCAACGATTAATGAAATGCGTTTAGAAAATGAGCCTATCACAATTAATATTAATAATAATTCGAAAAACTATATTTTTTATAAAGATTCTGAATTGTTACAGCAGCTAAAATACTACCCTTATTTTCAAATATTTATTATTGCTTTGTTTTTATTAATTTCTTACTATTTGTTTAGTACTTCACGGAAAGTAGAACAAAATCAAGTTTGGGTGGGTATGGCAAAAGAAACAGCTCATCAATTGGGGACACCATTATCATCGTTAATTGCGTGGGTAGAATATTTAAAAACAAAAGAGATAGAGGAAAGCACAATAAACGAGCTATCTAAAGACATTACTCGTTTAGAAATGATTACGGAACGATTTTCTAAAATAGGGTCGGTGCCTACATTGGAACATGAGAATATTAAAGAAGTAATAGAGCATACTGTTGAGTATTTAAAAGTTCGAATTTCTAAAAAAGTTAATGTTACTGTAGCTACTCAAAATAATTTAGAGGTTACCGCAAAGCTTAATCCATCACTTTTTAGTTGGGTGTTAGAAAATTTAATAAAAAATGCTGTTGATGCAATGAAAGGTGAAGGTGATATATCTATTTATATTACTGATCAAACCCAATTTGTATATATTGATATCAGTGATACGGGAACAGGGATTTCTAGAAGTAATCAAAAAACTATTTTTGAGCCTGGGTTTACTACAAAACAGAGGGGTTGGGGGTTAGGTCTTTCGCTAGTTAAGCGAATTATAGAAAACTATCATGAAGGGAAAATTTTTGTGAAACAATCGGATGAAACAGGAACTACATTTAGGATAGTCTTGAATAAATAATATGGCAGGAATTTACCTCCATATTCCATTCTGCAAACAAGCCTGTAGTTATTGCGACTTTCATTTTTCTACTTCTTTAAAACATAAAACAAGTTTGGTTAAT
>CBDUPT010000005.1:0-25302 GCA_965369165.1 uncultured Flavobacteriales bacterium
AACAACGAAACAGAAAAATTAGATTCCTTAATTGTTTTTAATAGTGCTTTTTTATCCCCATCATCATCTGGATTTAAAGCTGTTTGCAGAGCATTTTGGACACTTTGAAGATATGAAGCATTATAATCTAACAGATTTAGATATTCTTCTAACATTGGCTCAGTTTCCCCCATTTGAGAGTACACTTGAGCTACTTCAAAATTAAATGGATAAGTACCTTTTAATAATTTCCTACCTTTCTGATAAGTCGCAATAGCATAATCAAACTCCTTATATTTAAGGAATCCATTAGCCAAATCCATTATTTGACCATTATCTGGTCTAAGTAATTTTAAAGCTTCTTCATAAGTATTCTTACTTTTTGAACCTTGACCTGAAACCTTATAGAGGTTGCCTAAATCAGCATAATATTCTAATTGATATGAGTTTTTTTTTATTTCACGCTTAACTAATTTCTCAGCATTTTTAAACTCTTCTAATTCTATAAAGCAATTTAACAATCTTATGTAATGATTGGGAAGTTTAGTTTTGTCAAACAGTTTTTCATAATAAATAACTGCTTTATCATATTCCTTACTATTGTAGTATTGTGCAGCTAATTGTTCATCAGTATTTTTTTGAGCAAAACAATTTAGGGCTAACAACATTGTTAACCCTATAACTACCACTATTTTTAGCAAAATATTCATTCTACATTTTCAGCTTGTTTTTGTTTTAATTCTTCAAAAATCAAAAGAATTTCATCTCTTTCCAACTCCATTTTTTGAATAGCAAGCTCAATACCACTTATAGATTTATTCACCTTACTACTCAACTCCATTACAGAAGCTTGTTCTACATTGTAATACTCTTGAAACTTATCTTTTTCTACTAATCCATTATTAATATCTTGTTTCAAATTTTTTAGCTGATTTTTAGCATAATCTATTTGAGTAATGAATTCTTTATAATTTGTAGAAAATCGATACAACCTTTTTTTTCCTGAATAATAATCATCTAATTTAAATGCCGTAGCTTTATCCAAGGTATCGCCCAAGCTTTCTATCATTGCTAAATCCATTGAAACTTGCCTCTTAGCAGCAAAAGCTCTAGTAGTATCAATTGATAAAACAGATTTTTCAATTTCATCCACCATACTAATTAAGGAATCTACCTCTCCTATCTCTTTTTCCATTGCATTTTTACAAGCAGTAAATGCTAAGGATGTAATTAAAATAAAAACTAAATACTTTTTCATCTTATTCTATTTATAATATTAAAACCTGTGTATTTCACTAGAGCTTCAGGAACTTTTATTCCCTCAACAGTTTGATTATTTTCCAATAATGCTGCCATTATTCTTGGTAACGCCAAAGCACTACCATTTAGTGTATGAACTAATTGAGTCTTGCCATCCTCATCTTTATATCTACACTTTAAGCGATTAGCTTGAAAAGCTTCAAAATTAGAGATAGAACTGACCTCTAACCACTTGCTTTGAGCAGTTGAAAAAACTTCTAAATCATAAGTTAATGCCGATGTAAATCCTAAATCTCCACCACACAACTTGGCAACCCTATAAGGCAATCCAAGTTTATTTAATAACCCTTTTACATGTTCTACCATCTCTGTTAAAGTTTCATATGATTTATCAGGGTGTTGAATTTGAACAATTTCTACTTTGTCGAATTGATGTAAACGATTTAAACCTCTGACATCTTTACCATATGAACCTGCCTCTCTTCTGAAACAAGGTGTGTAACCAACGTTTTTAATTGGAAAATCTTCAGCCTTTACTATTACATCTCTATACATGTTGGTAATAGGCACCTCAGCAGTTGGTATCATATATAAATCATCTACTTGCATGTGATACATCTGACCTTCTTTGTCTGGTAATTGCCCTGTACCATAACCACTTGCTTCATTTACCATTAAAGGAGGTATAACTTCTTGATAACCTTCATTTACAGCTTCATCTAAAAAGAAATTAATTAAAGCTCTTTGCAATCTTGCACCTTGACCTTTATAAAATGGAAATCCTGCCCCCGTTACTTTAACACCTAGTTCAAAGTCAATTAAATCATATTTTTTTGCCAAATCCCAATGCGGAACCGCTCCATCGTATAAAGTTGGAATTGTTCCTGGTTCTAAAATTATCTCATTATCCTCGTCACTATTACCTTTAGGAACAATCTCATTTGGAACATTAGGTAGTCGATAAAGCATCTCTTTTAGCTTATCTTTCACTATCTGTTGATTTGCTGTATTAAAACCTATACTTGCTTTAAGCTTAGCAACTTGGCCTTTAACTTCTTCAACCTCATCTTGTTTTCCAGCTTTAATAAGATCCATTATCTGTTTTGATAATTGTTTACTTTCAGCTAATTGAGAGTCCATTTCCTGCTGATTGGATTTCCTTTTGTCATCTAAATCTAAAATTTGATCAACTATCTCAGTAGCATCAAAATTTCTCTTCTTTAGTCGCTCAACAATTAAATCTTTATTTTCCCTAATAAATGTAGTCTGTAACATTCAATTTTAATTTTTATATAACAAATTTAATAAATTACCACTTACTTCTTTAAACAAAAAAACTCCTGTATCTAAAAGTTTATAGATACAGGAGTTTTAGATTTTTTTTAGTATATAAACTTAAGCTTCAGTTATTGGATCAACCGAAACGTAAGATTTATTGTCTCTCTTTTTTCTAAAGCTAACAACTCCATCAACTAATGCAAATAAAGTATGATCTTTACCAATACCTACATTTGTACCTGGACGATGCTTCGTACCTCTTTGACGAACAATGATGTTCCCTGCAATTGCAGCTTGACCACCAAAAATTTTAACGCCTAATCGTTTACTTTCTGATTCTCTACCGTTTTTAGAACTACCGGCTCCTTTCTTATGTGCCATATCTGTATAATTTACTTCCAGTTAAATACTGGAATATGGTTATTATTTTTTAGCTGAATCGTCAGCTTTTTTTGTTGTTGTTTTTTTAGCTGCTGGTTTCTTAGCTGCAGGCTTTTTAGCTGCTTCTTTTTTAGGAGCTGCTGCTTTTTTAGCTGCAGGCTTTTTTGCCGCTGCCGCTTTAGGAGCTGCCTCTTTCTTTGTTGCTGCCTTAGAAGCTGCCTCAGCTTTCGCTTTAGGCTCTGCTTTTTTAGCTGCAGGTTTAGCACCAGACTCTGCTATTGATTCAATTTGGATTTTTGTTAAAAACTGACGATGTCCGTTTTTTACTTTATACCCTTTTCTTCTTTTCTTTTTAAACACGATAACTTTATCGCCTTTAAGATGCTCGATTACCTTTGCAGATACTGCTGCACCTTTGATAACTGGGGCGCCAACATTTACTTTTCCTTTGTTATCGATTAACAAAACATTATCAAAAGTAACTTTACTACCTTCTTTGTCTTGTAAACGATGTACAAAAAGTTGTTGGTCTTTCTCAACTTTAAATTGTTGCCCTGCTATTTCAACTATTGCGTACATTTCTTAATTATTTTAGTTTTTTAAACGGGTGCAAACTTATTACTTATTTTTTTAAATACACAGTTTTATGCGTTATTTCTTAAAAAGTTAAACTAACACCTAAACTTGGCATCAATGGTAATTGATATACTTTTTCAGCTGTAACTCTATCAATAAAGAATAAGTTATCTCTATTATAAGCGTTAGTTGCTCCTAAATTAGCTTCTAAAGTTGAATTTTTTCCTAATTCGAATTTACGTTTAATATTAATATCTAATCTGTGATAAAATGGTAACCTTCCTTTATTTATTTCTGCTAATTGCAACTCTAAACTACCATTAGCAGAGGTATAATTTTCATCAATTGAAGAAAAGTTAACCCCCTCATAAAAACCTTGTGTTTGAGTAAATGGGAAACCAGAAGCTAAGTTCCAACGAGTATTAAACTCCCAATTTAAATCTTTACCAAAGATATATGAAACAACTAAATTAACATTATGTCTTCTATCAAATACAGGTGCATATTCTTGGATACCATCCCAACGTGTTACTTTACCTAAAGAATAAACTGTCCAAACATTAAGGTGAGTTGATGAATATTTCAAAGAAACATCTACCCCATAAGCATCACCTGTTTCTACAATAAACTCTTTTTTAACTACATCTGGTTTATCTGCAGCTGCATCATCATCTTCATCAAAAATTTGATTACGATTAGTATTGGTTAATTGAGTAAATGCTTTATAATACCCTTCAATATTTAAATTTAAAGAATTACTTAAATCATATTCAAAACCTAATATAGCATGATTCGCTTTTTGTAATGCATGAGTAATTTCTCTAACTGTACCATCTTGCTCTGTAAACTCATCCTGTAAATTTTCAGGCCCAGATAAGAATCCGTAAAATAAGTTAACGATATCTCTATCAGAATTAGCACTTATTAAATTTTGAGAGTACATACCTCCTGCCGCTTTAATACGAAACTTGTTAGTTACATTGTATTTAAAACCTAAACGTGGCTCTGGAGAGAAAGTAGATAATGATGCATAATATTGCAATCTAACACTTGGCTCTATTACCATTTTACCAGCATTAATTCTATACATCATATAACCAGAAAGTTCAGTAGTATTCTCTTCTTGAATAATAAGAGTACCAACAGTATTTACAAATTCATAATTAGTTTTAAATCCTAATAACTCTAATCCATATTTAAATTGGTTATCACCAGAGAAAGTGGTAAAGTCCATCCCCCCATTAAATCCATTAATAGCACTAGATCTTGGTAACCCATCAACTTCAGTCAATTCAATTTTGTAATTAGATACAGCTATAACACCTTCAATTAATGTTTTAGAAGTAGCTGGCACCAATACAAAATTTGCACCTCCACCACCTGCAGTCCAACCTAAATTTGAAACATCAGAATAATTTACATTATCTCTATAATTAAATCCGAAAAGACTAACCTTATTACCATTACCTCCATGAAAAGTCATTTTACCATAAATATCAGTAAATCCATATGGCAGACCTAAGGTATCAACCCCTCTAGCATTATCAGAACTTAGCCCTTCAAAATAGGGCTTATAAATAGATGAAGATTGTTCCAAATAAGAATGCTTACCAGACAATACAAATGTAATTGCTCCTCCACCTTCTTTTGCCTTTTTAATTGGCCCTTCTAAAGTTAATTTAGAACTAAATGTACTTGCTGAAACCTTTCCTCTTAATCGTTTTTTATCTCCATCTCTCGTAGTAATATCCATAATAGATGATATTCTTCCACCATACTCAGCATTAAATCCCCCAGTATAAACATCAGCACTTCTCATAATATCAGTATCAAATACCGAAAATAACCCAATAGAGTGGAAAGGATTATAAATTATCATTCCATCCATTAACACTTTATTTTGAACCGGAGAACCTCCTCTAATATACAATTGACCACCTTGATCTCCAGTAAAAGTAACACCTGGTAACACTTGTAAATACTGAGCCAAATCAGGATCTCCTCCTATAGCTGGAATAGATTTAATTTCTTTAGGAGTAACTTTAGCAACAGACATTTTAACTGTAGTTGTCGCTTCTTGTTTTTCTGCAGAGACATTAAAAGTTTGCATCATTGTTGATGATTCAATCATGTTATGATTTTTCTGAACAATCTCCCCTTTCTTAACAGAAACAGGCTTTTGAATTGTATCAAATCCTAAAGAAGTTACCATTAAAGTATAGCTTCCTGCAGGTATTTTTGATATCGAATAAAACCCATTAACATCTGTTGCAGCTCCCATTGTAGTACCTTTAAGGTAAACTGTAGCTCCAATTTCTGCCTCACCTGTTTTATCGTTATATACAAATCCTCTAATAATTCCATTTTGAGCCATTACGCCTGTACATAGCACTAACGCAAATACAAACAACCAACAACTCTTTAAAATAATTCTATTCATGTAAGTTTAATTTAAGCGTGCAAAGGTATAAAAATACTTTAACCTATTCATTGTCAAATGTAGCTATTAGCATTTATTTTATTGTTACCGATTAACATGCATTATTAGCCGATTATAAAATAATATTATATTAAATAATAACCTTTTTTGTTCTATAAAAGCTAAAATCGCTTATTTACCGCCTTTCTTTTTTGCTTTAGACCTAAATCTATTGAATAATTTTCGCCAAAATTCTTTTCCAGTATCATACTCCTCTTTATAAGATAATCCTAATCCTTGAGTATAAGGGCTATTTACATTTTGAAAAGAATATTGATTAGAATTATTAAATGCTTTTGCCCTCAATTTACCATCCTTAGTTATCTTATACTCTAATGAAATATCACCAATAAGATTATTAGTATTTTGAGCTTCTGAAGAAACATTATTTCGATCTGCAACACCAAAATTCCCATCTAAAATTAATCGATCATTAAAAAGTTGTGTTGATAGTGCAAGTTCTAATTCTTGGCTGGATAATTCATCTCCTGGGTGATAATTTATACCTACATCAAAATCATTACTAATTCTAGATAACATATTACTCAACTGGTTAGAGAGTAATTCTGATGATGTTGTGGCTCCAACATTAGCATGACCATAACTTGCTTCAGCCCCTTGTGGAGCGACAAAAGAATTTAAAACCAGCAACGAAAAGACTTGTTTATTTAGTTCCTGAACATTCTCTTCTTTTCCACTAACATACAACACACTTCTAACCTTATTCTTAGTGTCTTCATCAGCAGTAGGTAACCCAACATCAAAACTTATATCTGGATTCATCATTGCATTTTTCATTTTCAATTTTAAATCAATAGGTATTCTTTTTTTGTAAACATCACTAGTATCAATCGCTACTAACAAATCATATAATCTCGCTCTTAATCTATATACAGCAGTTAAATCAATTTCAGCATCATATGGGCTACCATTCCATGTAATTGTTCCTCCTTCCTCTAAATCAAATCGTTTATTAATTACATTTTGAAGCGTAAATAAATAATCTCCATCAATAACAACATAGTTACCAAACATATTTAAATCACCATCATTACTTATATTTAAAGTTATATTTCCTGTCCCTACACTTCTCATTACATCCCCTATCTGATCATCAAAAATTAATCTTACCTGTGCATCTGGTGTAATCTCCATGTCAAAATTCATTTCAAGGTATGATAAATCCAGATCTTCTTTTATCTGAACATTAAGGCTAGATGTATCATCAAAATTGACAAATTCAATAAAATTATTTTCTTCTATATCTTGATTATCGGTAAGAGGAATATTTATAACTGTATTTGGATCAGTTTCAATTTTAGCGTCTATGGTCATTTGCTTATCATAACTACCAATATTTACAAACCCTGTTACAAAGGCTTTTCCATAATACAATTCATTTTCTAATTCAGTAGTGTTTAATGCCAAGAAATTTGTTGCGTCTAACCCAACATCAATACTTAACTCTTTAAACCACTCATGATAGATAGTCCCATTGGCTGTAGCAACATTGTTTTTCTCATCTAGAAAGACAACATTATCAAAGCTAATCATATCAGGGATAATATTTATCTCACATAAATTTGTTCTATAGGAAGTATTTAAATAATTGACTTTAAACTCTGTCTTTTGAAGTGAGACCTTTCCAGATAATTTAGGCTTATCAAAGTTACCTTTAATAAAAATATCAGCGTTAGCCGTTCCTGTTAAATTACTTACATGCTCATCAATATAATTAGCAAGCATGTTTAATTCAGCACGGTGTAATTTAAAGTTTAAATCTAAACTCTCTTCTTCATTCTTTGGGTAGTAAAACCCAGAAAATAATATTGATGGTATATGCTCTCTGTAAAATTCACCGTTGAGCTTTAAAGCATCCGAAGCATTATTCCATAAAGCCTGAAGACTACCCTTCCCAATCAAGCTCTCATTCAACCTTAGCTTATTAAATTGTAAATCAGAAGTAAAAATTAATCCTTCATTTTTTTTACTTATGGATGCAACCCCATCAACAATACCTTCTAAAACCAATATCTTTTCAGGAATAAGTGGTTTAAAAGCAACCAAATTAAAATTCTTAAGCAAAACATCTATTTGATTATTTGTATTTCGATCAATTTTACCATCAATTAAAATACTTTGAGACTCTGAATACACACTAAGCCCCTTAATATCTAACAAATTAGTATCAACCTTGATAATACCACCAGACTTAATAGTCCAGAGGGTATCATTTACTGCCAAATAAGAATCAATAAAGTTACCCGTAACATTTTGATAACCACTAAAAAATGAACTTATTATAAAATTTCCATGATTTTGTACTTCATCATCATTATCCCAGCTAATTTCGGTTAACGCTGTATCTTTCTCTAAAACTCCAGCAATATTAAAATTATCTATATATATACTATCCGTTGGAGCTAATCTTTCAGCATCTACAACTAAGTCCAATATACTTTCTTTAGCTCTTGCATTGAAGCTAATATAATTAATTTTAACTCCATAAGCATCTATATTAGGAGCGTTTCCATCAATAGTTAACACATGTAGTTTAGAATCATATTTCCCTTCAACATAAGTATTATCACTTAATTCAATTCCTCTAAACAATACCTTAGATAAAATCGCAGTATTATGCAATTCTACAATAAAGCTTAAATCATGAGAAAGGTTAGTTACCTCATGTTTCTTACCTATTTGAGATGGTATATACCTTACAAAAAAGTTATCAATATATCTTCCTATTTCACTAAAAGAGTATTTTCCACTAATATTTGCATCTAACAAATCAGACTTAACTTTAATTGTTCTATTACCATTATCAATTTTTGAATTAATTGCAATTTTTTCAACTTTTAAAGAATCTAATTTATCATTGTATTTTGGATTAGATATAAGAATATCTCCTACTAAATTATCGATATGATCTCCTACTAAATTAACTTCAATACCTGTTGAAAAACGGGTCTTAAGTTTCTTTCTACTTTTTACTAGATTAAGCTTTCCAAGCTTTGCATTTTTTATGTTAGATATAAAGTGGTACTCTGGAACTTTTTTAGACACATCAACTTTTCCATCAAAATCAAAAGATATATTTTCATCTTCTACAGCCATATAGCCTGAGAAAATTTTATCCTTAAAGTTCCCTTTCACGTCTACATTGTTGTACTCATAATTCTTAACAACCACTTGATTTATTTTTCCATCAATATCTAAATCTAAGTCTTCTTTACTAAACCCTTTTCCATCAACACTAACATCCATTGTTATATCACCTATGTCATTAGACATCTCAAAAAATCTCCCTAAATTAAAATGGGTTGTTTTTATACTCCCTTTATATTTAGAGTTACCTTCATTTATTTTTAAAGCTAAATCAGTTGAGATGTTACCTAATGCAGTTTTAACTTTCCCATAAGCTACAAAATCATGAAAAAAACCTGTAAAACTTCCTTTAAAACGTATTGCACCTAAATGTCTAAAATTACTGGGTAGTTCAACTAACTTTCCACTATCAAAAGGAAACATAGGAAACTCTTCTACTTTCTCTTTAGAAGTGATTAGTTCCTTAATATCAACATGCATAAACATATCGTCTACATTTGGTAAGCCAGAAATATCTGTTTTACCTTTAAAAAGAGTACCGTCATCTGTTTCAAAAGAAAATTTACGTGCTTTTAAATTGTTAATCTTTCCTTTAATTTCTCCTTGAAAATTTACCCATTTTTCTAAACCTTTTAATGCAGGTGCGAAATATGCAATATCTTTAAAACTAGCTTTAGTAGGGGTAAAAAAAGATTTAATCTTAACCTCATCATTAAAGTTTTTTAAACTAGCATAATCATCAGTTAAAAAAGTAACATTTCCATCTACTTTAGAATTAGGAGTGGTAATTTTTAAATTTTGAGCAATAATCCCGGAAGGAGAAACATTTGCTTCAGCATAAAATTCATTCACAACAAAACCACTTTGTTCTCTAAAGCTTAACTGTTTTATTGTACAATCAACTCCTTTAGGAATTAAATCAATTTTATTGATCAAACCGTTTACATTTGTTAAACCAATATGCTTATAATCAACCCCAAACGGTATTTTTTCGAAATGGTTATCATCATAATTAAATCGCACATTTTTTAACTCCACCTCATCTAAAGCAAATATCCATTTTGAATTTGTTTTTTTATCCGATTTAAAATGATCGATAATAAACTGCATACTTGTTGTACTATCTGATTTGTATTTCTTTAAATTAAAATACGCATCAGTTAAAGTAGCTTTTTCTAGTTTTATCAACTTTTGTTGTAATGAAAACTGTTCTATTCCTACATTAATTTTCTTGGCATAAAACAAAGTGTCTTGATGTAAGTCTTCTACATAGATATTGGTAAGAGTTACTTTTTTAAATAAATCAATCTCAACTCCTTCAACTGTAATTTTGGTTTTTAATTTTTTAGAAAGCGAACTCAAATAAGTATTAGCAGCATAAGTTTGAACAGAAGGGTTATATACCAACAAAGCAACCAGTCCTGTTAAAATAAACAGAAACACTAGCAAGATGATTAATATTTTCTTTCTTTTTTTGATAACTTCGTTGCTTACAATTTAACCTGTAAAAATACATTTAATGCAGCAAACGTCAACAATAATTTTAGGGATTGAATCGAGTTGTGATGACACGGCTGCAGCAGTAATTAAAAACGGCAAAATTCTTGCCAATGTTGTGGCCAATCAAGCAGTGCACGAACAATATGGTGGAGTAGTTCCTGAGCTGGCATCAAGAGCTCACCAACAAAACATTGTTCCTGTAGTTGAAGCAGCATTAAAACAAGCAGGTGTCAGCAAAGAAGAACTCTCTGCAATTGCCTTTACCAACGGACCAGGCTTATTGGGTTCTTTATTAGTTGGTAGTAGCTTTGCTAAAGCGTTTGCAATGGGGTTAGATATTCCAATAATTGAAGTAAACCACATGCAAGGGCATGTTTTAGCTCATTTTATTGAAGAGCTGGATTCCGCATCAAGTGCGGAAAAACCTAACTTCCCTTTTTTATGTTTAACCGTAAGTGGCGGACATACCCAAATTGTGAAAATTACTGATTACTTTAATTTTGAAGTAATTGGAGAAACCATTGATGATGCTGCTGGAGAAGCTTTTGATAAAGTTTCTAAAATGTTAGAACTACCTTATCCTGGCGGACCAATTTTAGATAAAAACGCACAAGCAGGAAATCCAATTTATGAATTCCCTCACCCTAATGTAAAAGGATTAAATTTTAGTTTTAGTGGCTTAAAAACTTCTGTTTTATATTTCTTAAAAAAAGAAATTGCTAAAAACGAAAAATTTAGAGAAGAAAACCTAAATGATATTTGTGCTTCTGTGCAAAAAACTATTATAGCTATTTTAATTAGCAAACTTAAAAAGGCTATTAAGCAAACTGGTATTAAAGAAATTGCTATTGCAGGAGGAGTTAGTGCTAACTCTGAATTAAGAAAACAAATAGAAAACTTAAAAGGGATGGGATGCAAAACCTACATTCCAAAATTTGAATACTGCACTGACAATGCTGCTATGATTGCTATTACTGGTTACTACAAATATTTGGAGCAAGATTTTGCTACTCAACAAACTGTTCCTAATGCAAGGATGAAACTTTAAATTATGAGCAAATCGAAAACAAAATTTTCCTTTTTTACCATTCTGAAATATTTCTTTTATTTCATTCTTATCGTAATTCACTTTAATTTAATTAGAGGCACACTAGAAATAATTCCTGCTCTTTTCCCTTCATTATCTGAACAGGTTACTGGAACCATATCAGGAAAAAATACAAAAACTAGCAGAAGCAGTGGTCCGCAATCAAAACAAAGTAACCATAGTACCATCAGTTATTATGTTGATGTAAAATTTAATATTAAAAATGAAGAGTATAACAATACAGATTTAGTTGAAGAAAGGGTATACGACAATTTAAAAGATGGACAACAGGTAGCTATAAACTATCTTAAAGGCTTTCCTCAGGTGGCAATAATGGAGGTAAACAAAAGCTACGGAATAAAAAACCACCTATTACTCACTTTAATATTAATTGGAGTAGATATAATAGTATTTTTAATTTGGAGGTGGATTAGAAGATATAGAGCAAGTTTAAAATCTAATAAAAAATAGATTAGCTTTCTTCTCTGACTCTCTTTGTCATACTGAACGAAATTTTGTTCCCGAGCATTCGGGACAACAAAATAAAGTGATGTATCTTTTTAGATTCTTCATTGCATTTTGTTTATCTTTCGACTCCGCTCAAGATGACAAAATTTTATTCAGAATGACAAGCACGTTTAACCGAAAAGAACACTGGGAAAACATTTACAGCACCAAAGCTTTAAATGAGGTAAGTTGGTACCAACCAACACCAGAAACTTCATTAAACATTATTGAAGAAACTGGCATTACTAAAGATGCATCTATTATTGATGTAGGTGGGGGCGATAGTTTTTTAGTTGACCACTTATTAAAAGCTGGTTATACTGACATTACAGTTTTAGATATATCTGAAAAAGCCATAGAACGCGCTAAAACTAGATTGGGAAATGAAGCTACAAAAGTAAAATGGTTAGTTGCAGATGCTGCACAGTTTAACCCACCTCAACAATATGATTTATGGCACGACAGAGCTGCTTTTCATTTTTTAAGAGATCAAAATGAAATAGCAAATTATGTTGAAACTGCTAGCAATAACATTAAACCAAACGGAAGCATGGTAATTGGCACTTTTGCTAAAGATGGTCCTTTAAAATGTAGCGGCATTGAAATTAGCCAATACAATGCTGAGGATTTAGAAAACACTTTTACTGAGTTAACTCTAAAAGAAAGCTACAAAGTAGCCCACCCCACCCCTTTTGATACGATACAGAACTTTACTTTTTGTTGGTTCAAGAAATAAACTATGACTCGAAAAGAAAAAAGAAATAAAATGGATGAAGATCTTAAAGAAATAACTATCCCATTTCTTAGAGAGAAAAAGTTTAAAGGCTCATTTCCACACTTTAGAAGAATCCAAAACGGTCAACTCAATTTATTAACCTTCCAATTTAGTTTATACTCATCTTCTTTTATAGTTGAAATCTCAAATTGCCCAGTAAATGGAATGACAACCGCCTTTGGTAAAGAACTTAAACCTAAAGAATGTCGTGTTCATTATATGGTAAATAGACTAAGAATTGGTAGTCAAAAACACGAAACAGATTATTGGTATGAATTTGATAAACAACCACTCTTTGGAAACATATTCAAAAAGAGAGCAAATGAAGTTATTGAAAATTGGAATGAAGCTGAAAATTGGTGGGTAAAAAATCCATATTTAGATTAACCTCCAACAGCCTTTTTAATCTCATTCAGCTTCATTAATGCCTCAACAGGGGTTAAGGTATTGATATCAATATTAATCAGTTCATCTTTAATTTGTTCTAGCACAGGGTCATCTAACTGAAAAAAGCTCAATTGCATGTCATCCACATCAATTTCGGTCTTTACTTTTTTGGCTTTTCCGTTCCCATTACTTACATGAGAGTTTTCTAATTGCTTTAACACATCATTCGCTCTGCTAATCATGGTATTAGGCATACCCGCCATTTTAGCTACGTGTATTCCAAAACTATGGTTACTTCCACCCTGCTCCAACTTACGCAAAAAGATAATTTTGTTTTTAATCTCTTTAACCGAAACATTAAAGTTTTTAATACGGCTAAACACATTGGTCATGTCATTTAACTCATGGTAATGTGTAGCAAATAAAGTTTTGGCTTTAGCTTTGGGGTGTTCGTGCAAATACTCAGCAATACTCCAAGCAATAGAAATACCATCATAAGTACTTGTTCCTCTACCAATCTCATCCAACAAAATTAAACTTCTGTCAGACAAGTTATTTAAAATACTTGCCGTCTCGTTCATCTCTACCATAAAGGTAGATTCTCCTTGCGATATGTTATCAGAAGCTCCAACTCTGGTAAATATTTTATCTACCACTCCAATTTTAGCACTTTTAGCAGGTACAAAGCAGCCAATTTGAGCCATAAGGGTAATTAAAGCAGTTTGTCGTAACAAAGCAGATTTACCACTCATATTAGGCCCAGTAATCATCATTATTTGCTGCGTACTGTCATCCAAATAAATATCATTGGCAACATACTCTTCACCAACTGGTAATTGTTGTTCAATTACTGGATGTCTTCCATCTTTAATCTCAATAACCTTAGTATCGTTTATCTGAGGCTTGGTATAATGATAATTGGTAGCAATATTGGCAAACGATAACAAACAATCAACTTGTGCTATTAAGTGAGCATCTAATTGTATTGGTGCAATGTAATCTGCCAACTCTAATACCAAATCGTTAAACAACTGTGTTTCGAGTTGTAAAATCTTTTCATCAGCACCTAAAATTTTGCTTTCGTATTCTTTAAGTTCCTCTGTAATGTATCGTTCTGCTTGTGTAAGCGTTTGTTTACGGTGCCAATTCTCAGGCACTTTATCTTTGTGTGTATTTCTTACTTCAATGTAATAGCCAAACACATTGTTAAAGGCAATTTTTAAACTTGGTATGCCTGTATTTTCAATTTCACGCTCTTGTATTTCTAATAAGGCATCCTTCCCAGAATTTAAAATCTTTCTCAACCCATCCAATTCTTCCGAAACACCTTCTTTAATTACATTTCCTTTTTGAACTGCAACTGGGGCTTCATCCTCAATGGTGTATAAAATCTTTTCTTTGATAACCGTGCAAGGATTTAATCTGTCTCCAATTTTATTTAAGGCTTTGTTTTTAGATTCCTCACAAGCACTTTTAATCGGCTCAATTACCGTTAACGCTCTTTTAAGTTGTATTACTTCTCTCGGACTAATTCGTGCTGTAGCCACCTTAGATATTAGTCGCTCTAAATCTCCTACCTCATTTATCTGAGCAGCTAAGTTTTGAGTCAGTTCTTCATTCTTCACCAATTCATCAACTACAGCTAATCTATCATTTATAGGCTGTACATCTTTTAATGGTAAAGCCACCCAACGCTTTAACATACGTGAACCCATTGGAGAAATGGTAGCATCTAACACATCAATTAAAGTCTTGGCATTTTCATTAGGCGAATAGATTAACTCTAAATTTCTAATCGTAAACCGATCTAACCAAACGTATTTATCTTCTTCAATTCTGGCAACAGAAGTAATGTGTTTTGTTTTGTTGTGCTGCGTATCACTCAAGTAATGTAAAGCAGCACCAGCAGCACAAATAGCAGCACTTAAATCATCAATACCAAAACCTTTTAAACTCGCTGTTTCAAATTGTTTTTGTAAGGTTTCTTTACCAAAATCTTCGGTAAAAGCCCAATCTTCTAAACAGTATGTATGAAATTGACCACCAAAGTTTTCGATGAACTGCTTGTTCTTGTTTCGTTGAAATAAAACCTCCGTAGGTTTAAAACCGTGCAACAATTTATCAATGTATTCTGTATTCCCTTGTCCTACCAAAAATTCACCAGTAGAAACATCTAAAAAAGCGACTCCGCATACTTTTTTATCGAAATGAATAGCTGCTAAAAAGTTATTGCTTTTATGGTCTAAGATTTGGTCATTCAATGTAACTCCTGGTGTAACTAATTCGGTAACTCCACGTTTTACAATTTTCTTTTCTTTACTTGGTGCTTCTAACTGGTCGCAAATGGCAACACGCAAACCAGAACGCACTAACTTAGGCAAATAAGAATTTAAAGAATGATGAGGAAAACCTGCCAACTCAATTTTAGAACCTCCATTATTTCGAGCCGTTAAAACTATTCCTAAAATATTAGCCGCTTTTACAGCATCTGCTCCAAAAGTTTCGTAAAAATCTCCCACTCTAAACAACAACATGGCATCAGGATATTTCGCCTTAATGGTGTTGTATTGTTTCATCAACGGGGTTTCTTTATCTTTCTTTGCTTTTGCCAATTTTGGAATGATTATTTTTTATTGAATATGGTCTATTAAATGTTATACAAACTTAGTTTAATGAAAAAAAAGAAGTTAAAATCAAATCACTTAGTTATAAACAGAAAGTGTGCTATTGTTAACAGTTAATCTTTTTGATTTACTAATTTTACACACCCCTACCCCCTCTCAAGAGGGGAAATTATAAAATATGAACAGAAAATTAAAAAACGAAGAGTTAAATAGAATTAATGTTGAGGAGTTTAAAGCTGTTGACAAAACACCTATTATTATTGTTTTAGATAATATTAGAAGCTTAAACAATATTGGCTCTGTATTTAGAACTTCTGATGCTTTTTTAATTGAGGCTGTTTATTTATGTGGAATAACGGCACAACCTCCACACAGAGATATTCAAAAAACGGCATTGGGTGCTACAGAATCTGTTGATTGGAAATATTTTGATACAACTATTGAAGCTATTGAAGAATTAAAAACAAATGGTTATCAAATTGCTTCTATAGAGCAAACCGAAAACTCAACAATGCTAAATGAGTTTAATCCTACAAACGAAAAAATTGCTGTAGTTTTTGGTAATGAAGTAAAAGGAGTTGAGCAAGAAGTAATTAACCAAAGTGATGTTGTGATTGAAATTCCTCAATACGGAACTAAACACTCTTTAAATATTTCAGTAAGTTGTGGGGTTGTTATTTGGGATTTGTTTTGTAAGATGTAAGACTAAAAGATTTAAGAAACAAGATAGTCTTATTTCTATACTCTCAAAGCGAAGCGGTCCTGACTCTCAAGCAATCACTCAACACTCAACACTTCCTCCAACTCTTCAACTTTAAAGAACTCTCCCGTCCATTTCTTTTTTAGTATCCCATCCTCTAAATAAACAAAAGCAGGAATACTTGGTCCACTATATTTATAAAATTCTTCATCATCAAACCACATCATCGGAAAATCTATTTTTGTTTTATCTAAAAATACTTGAATATTTTCTTCTTTTTTTGATCCCAACACTACGTATAAATTATCAATCTCATATTGGTTTTGAAGATATGCTAATTTATGTGCTGCGCTTTCACAGTGGGGACAAGAATAACTCAAAAAGGCTACTATCTTTTTCCCTTTAGTGAAATCAACATTTTCGTTGGACTGATATAAAGCAGGTAATCCAGAATAATCTACCACTTCATTAAGTTCTATAGCTGAAGCATTTTGTAACCCTACTCTATTTAATAAAAATGTTGTTGTAAATGCTATCGCCAAAAATGGAATAATTAAAAAATGAACTAATCCATAAGTATGATGCCTTCTTTTTATAAGAAGTAGTATTACTATTAATACAATATTCTTAATTATAGATTCAAGAGGCGTTAAAACCAAGAAGCTACCAAAACAACCACAATCCACATCATTTCCTTTGGCTATCAGTAAATAAATTAAATAGACCGTAAAAACAGCGAGAGAACCTAGTGTTATCTTATATATGATGTTTTTTACCCAAACGTCAAATACAATACACAAACCTAATGTTATTTCAAAAGCAATAATAAAACGAGCAACAAAAGGAGCTACCAACCAATTAGAAACACCTAAATCAACAAAAATGATTTCAAAAGGTTCTATTGGAAATAACTTAGCTAAACCTGAAAGGATAAATACGAGTCCAACAAATATTCTTAATATGTGATTTAATAATTTCATGTCCATAAAAAAAGCTACTAACCTAAGGTTAATAGCTTTTAAATATCTAAAATGAGAAAATTATTTCATTTCACATTTATCTGGAGAAGTTAACAATGCATCAGCAGCGTTACATCCGTCTTCTAAAGAACCATCTCCTTCTAAATCATCTTCAGTATAAGTAGTAGTAGATCCTCCAATAGTACATTCACATTCATCACTTCCACAAGAAGTAAATGCTAAAGCTCCTGTTAAAACAACAGCAAATAATAAAACTTTTTTCATAACAATATTTTTTAATTAATTAATAATTTACGGGTGCAATATACTATATTTTTAACATTTTATCACTTAATAATTAAAAATACTTAGAATATAAGGCATATTACGTATAAAAAAAGCCGAGCTAAATAGCTCGGCTTTTTTTTATTAATTAGCTTTTATTAGTTAACAGCTGCTTGAAAATCAGCGTTATCTTTATACTTAATAAACTCAACATCACCTTTAGCTTTAGCTTTTAAAGCTGCATCCTTAGATGTTGCAGTTTTTAAGTTATTAATCATCATATCATTATCTCCACTTCTTGCTCCAGCAACTGCTTTTAAGTAGTAAGCTAATGCTTCATCTTTATCATCTGAACCATCAATTACAGAACCAACAGCGTTATCACCATTCATTAATTTTGCTAATGCAGCATTAAATGAATTTACACCAGAATAGTTAGAAACTGCATCTGCATAATCTCCTTTAATAATGTTAATGATACCTTTGTTTTGAGCAACCTCTGCACCAGCACCTGAAGCATTGTTGTAATACTCCATAGCTGCATCTAAGTTTCCATTTAATCTTTCAATAACACCTAAGTTATTTTGAACAACTGGGTTATTTGCAGATAATCCATTTGCTTTATCAAACTCTGCTTTAGCTTCAGCTAATTTGTTTTGAGTTAAGTAAATGTATCCAACATTGTTTGGTCCTCTCCAATCAGAAGCATGGATAGTAGAAACACTTTTATAAATAGACTCTTTTTTAGCTTCATCAGTGTATAAAGTCGCAGCATATAACATTTGCTCAACATCTAATGAATCAATTTTAGAATCAACTAAAGCTTTGATTTCATCATCAGTTAAGTTATGATGCTTCATTACTAAGTTACACTGAGCTCTTCTTAATTGAGGAAGAACTTTTTTAGCAACTTGAGTATAAGTAGCAGCTAAATTTTTAATTTCTTCTTCTCTTTTAGCTCCATCCTGGTAAGTTTCTAACACTCTAATAATTAACTCTTTGTCTTTAATATCAGACGCAGTCATTAAAGATTTGAATCCATCCCAATCTTCACCTTTACCATTACCAGTTGTAAATCCTTCTGGGATTTCAACTTTAGCTCTTTTTAATAAAGACTCTAAAGCTTTACCAGCTGAAGCAGCTCTTTCATTAGCTAAGTTTTCATTTTTGCTTAACTCACCTTCAGGAGAAGCATATGCACTAATTGCTAAGTTATTGAATTCCATTTTCACGTCTTCATTCCAACCTTTCAATTTTGCTTTTAATTCTTTAACATCTGAATCATTCATTTCACTTCCTCTAACAGTAGCGTTATTTACTAAGTAATGAATTTCAACATTGTTATCCTCTAAAGTGAATTTTTTGAAAGCATCAGCTCCAACTATTCCTTTATCAGAAGACATAACTAATTTAGATGTAATCATAGTTCCATCAGCAACTTTTCTAGGATCTAAATCTTTAGTCTTTTCTTTATATTTACCTGTAACTCTCAATTCAACAACTGCAGTTTCCATTCCTTCTTTATAAGGAATTACAGATGTATGAGAAAAGCTACCACCTTTTTCATAGTTAATTGTAGCACCTTCTTCTTCAGAGTCCTCACCTTTAATATTTAACACATCAAAATTTTCTGAATTTTCACCATAAACAATAACTGGAGTTATGGCAGCAGATACTTTTTTATTAAAATATTTTTCAGGGAAACTACCATTTAATGAAATAGCAATACTATCTCCATGCATTTCCACTGGGTTTGGAGTAAGTTCATAATTTACTTCCCCTTGTCGCTTAACCATTTTATTTAATGGGTTACAAGCAATAAAAGCAGTAGCTGTTACAACAGCTAAAGCAGTTAATTTTACGTTTTGATTCTTCATCATTTCTGAGATTATTCTATTAAAAGCTAATTTATTAGTTAATTTTCTATCTGCAATGATAGTTAATACTTTTTACATTTAAAAAAGATATTGGCATATTCTCTATAATTTAATAGCCTTCAAATTATCTTTACAACTATTTTTTAGCTCTAAAATTGATTTATCAAGCTGAGGATGAATAAAATTAGGCACTATTTCATCTAAGGGATAGATTACAAAATTTCTGTCTTGAATAAATGGATGGGGTATTTTAAGGTTTTCTTCTTCAATAACATCATTATTATAAAATAAGATATCAATATCAATTGTTCTTTTATGCCATTTTTCCTTTCTAACTCTACCCAATTGCATTTCGATAGCTTGAAAATTGCTTAAACATTCATGTGCAGAAAGAGGTGTATTAATAACAACTACTTGATTAATAAAATCTGGTTGATTTTCTACTCCCCAAGCTTTAGTTTGATATAACGATGATTTCACATCTACTTTACCTACTTTTAATTCTATTAATTGAATACAATTTTGTAGCGTAAATTGTACATTACCAACATTTCCGCCTAAACCTAAAATTACTTTATTGCTCATAAATTCCGTTTATCCTATCCTACTACCATTAATGTAATCTGTTACTAAAAGTAAGTAATGATATCTCTACTTTTGCTCAAAACAAAATAACTTAATTAAAAATAAAACAATGAAACAATTTTTCAAATTTATGTTCGCTAGTATGCTAGGAACATTTATTACTATAATGATAGCAAGCATTTTATCAATGGTCATTTTCTTCGGAATGCTATCTGCTATAATAGATGGATCATCTGACAGCAGTAAAAGAAATATGGTAAAAATAGAAGACAACTCTATTTTACATTTAACCTTAAATAAACCTATTAAAGATAGAACTCCCAACAACCCTTTCGAAAACTTTGATTTCGGATCTATGGAATCTAAAAATGGTTTAGGCTTAGACAAAATTATTGCATCTATAGAAAAAGCAAAAACAGATGACAAAATAAAAGGTATTTATCTAGATGTTACTAGTATTCCTGCTGGAATGGCAACTTTAGAAGAAATAAGAGCTGCCTTAGTTGACTTTAAGAAATCAAAAAAATGGATAATTAGTTATTCTGAGATTTATACACAAAGTTCTTACTATGTTGCTTCTGTTGCAGATAAAATATGTGTAAATCCTGCTGGAATTGTAGAGCACAGAGGCTTATCATCTGAGCTAATGTTCTTTAAAAATGCTTTAGAAAAACTAGAAGTTGAAATGCAAATAATTCGTCATGGTAAATTTAAGAGTGCGGTTGAACCTTATATGTTAGAGAAAATGAGTGAAGCTAATCGTGTACAATATCAATTAATTTTAAATACGGCTTGGGGAAGTATGATAAAGGAAGTTTCTAAGAGTAGAGGTATAAGCGCTGAAAAATTAAATGAACTAGCAGATAATATGACTATTCAAGATGCAAAAATTGCAAAAGCTGAAGGTTTAGTTGATGAAGTTTATTTTAAGGATGAAGTATTAGATTTATTAAGAAAGAAATTAAAACTTGAAGCAGATGAAGACATTCCTTCTATTGCACTTAATAAATATGCTAAAACTCTAAAACCAAAGAAAAAAGGTAAAAAGGATAGTAAATTGGATGAAAAACAAATTGCTGTAATATATGCTGCTGGAGGAATAGAAAGTGGTAAGAGTAAAAACGGTAGTATGGGCTCAGAAACAATTTCAAAAGCTATTCGTGAAGCTCGATTAGATGAGAACGTTAAAGCAATAGTTTTAAGAGTTAACTCTCCTGGTGGAAGTGCTTTAGCTTCTGACGTAATGTGGAGAGAAGTAGTTTTAGCTAAAAAAGCAAAACCTGTAATTGTAAGTATGGGAGATGTTGCAGCTAGTGGTGGTTATTACATTGCTTGTGCAGCTGATAAAATTGTTGCTGATGAAAAAACAATTACAGGCTCAATTGGAGTATTTGGAGTTATACCTAATGCTCAAGGGTTAATGAATAATAAATTAGGAATTACATTTGATAGAGTTAAAACTAATGAACATGCTGATTTAATGTCTGTTTTTAAACCATTAACCGCTCAAGAAAGAGATATTATACAAATTGGTGTTGAGAAAATTTATGATGATTTTATCACTAAGGTTGCTGAAGGTAGAGGTATGACTAAAGAGCAAGTTGATTCTATTGGACAAGGTAGAGTGTGGATGGGGTTAGATGCTTTAGAAATTGGATTAGTAGATGAGATAGGTGGATTAGACAAAGCAATTGAAATTGCAAAAAAATCCGCAAAACTTGATGATTACCAATTAGTTGCATACCCTAAATTAAAAGATCCTTTTGAAGAGTTAATGGAAGAACTAGAGATAAACATTCAATCTAAAGTTTTAGGAAGTGTTTTAGGTGATGAGCAAAAATATTACAAAAAATTACAAAGTGTAACTACACAAACTGGAGTTATGGCTCGTATGCCTTTTGATATTGAGCTACATTAAATTAGTGTTTAGTTGTTGGTGTTTTGTATTTGGTTATTTAAGTAATTTAGCCATATAAATACTATACACCAACAACTAAAAACCAGTCACTAAGTTTTAATGAAATTATTTTACACACCCAATATAACTGATAACAAAAGCTATGTTTTGAATGAAACAGAATCAAAACATGCTATAAAAGTTTTACGGTTAACAATCAATGACATTATAACTTTAGTGGATGGAAAAGGGTGTTTTTACGAAGCAAAAATAGTTTCTGATCATCATAAAAAATGTGAGGTAGAGATTATCAACACTACCGTTGAGCAAAAAAACAATCCGTCTTTACATATTGCAATTGCCCCAACAAAAAATAATGACAGATTAGAATGGCTAATTGAAAAAGCTACCGAAATAGGTCTATCTGAAATAACACCCATTATTTGCGATAATTCTGAACGTAAAGTATTAAAAACTGATCGTTTAGAAAAAAGAGCTATAGCTGCAATGAAGCAATCATTAAAAGCAACATTACCTCAAATAAATAACCCGTGTAAATTTTCAGAGTTAATTTCAAAAGAATTTTCTGGTGAGAAATATATTGCACATTGCTACCATGATAATCAAACACATTTTAAAAAGTGTTATGTGTCTGGTAAAGATGCAATTGTTTTAATAGGTCCTGAGGGAGATTTTAGTAAAAATGAAGTTGAATTAGCTTTAAATAATAAATTCAAACCCATTAGTTTAGGTAAAAGCCGATTAAGAACAGAAACAGCAGGTTTGTATATTTGTAATGCATTTAATTTAATAAATGAATAAATTTTTAATTACCATAGCATTTTTAATTTTTAGTTTTAACTTCTGTCATAGCCAAAATTCAAGTTATCAACTAGCTGTTTTAAAATATAATGGTGGTGGCGATTGGTATTCAAATTTAGAAACCTCGCTTCCAAACCTTATAAACTTTTGCAACAAAAATTTAAAAACAAACATTGATAAAGAACAAGCTATTGTAGAAGTTGGAAGTTCTGAAATTTTCAATTTTCCTTTTGTTCATTTAACAGGTCATGGAAATATTATTTTTAATACGCAAGAAGCTGAAAACTTAAGAAACTACTTAATTAGTGGAGGCTTTTTACATATTTCAGATAACTATGGTTTGGATCAATTTATTAGACCTCAAATGAAATTGGTTTTTCCTAACGCTGAGTTTGTTGAACTACCATACTCTCACCCTATCTATCATCAGAAGTACAACTTCAATAAAGGATTACCTAAAATTCATGAACATGATGATAAGTCACCTCAAGGTTATGGTATTTACTTTGAAGATAGACTTGTTTGTTTTTATGATGTAGAATGTGATTTAGGAGATGGTTGGGAAGATTCAGAAGTTCATAACGATAGCGAAGAAAAAAGAACGTTAGCTCTACAGATGGGAGCAAACATAATTCAATATGCATTCACACAATAAAGTAATTATTTTAATAGAATTACTTTACTCACAAAGTCCTTTTCAGGAGAAATCAATCTAAGATAGTAAACTCCTTCAGCTAAATGATTTAAACTTAAACTAACTTTTTTAGTTGAGGAGTTAATATTTTTAGAAAACACTTTCTCTCCTAGTACATTAAGGACTTCAACATCTGTTATCTTCTCACTTTTAAACACAACAGAAAGTAACCCATTAGTTGGGTTTGGATAAATTGTAGCTATATTATTCAAATTACTTTCAATACCCAAAACCACTACATTAAGAGTATCAGAAACGTTTTTGCAACCAAAAGAATCAGTAACCTCAACAAAATAATTCCCATTATTTTGAGCAACATGTAGAGTATCCGTCTCTCCTGGTAATATTGAAGAATTATAATACCACTGCAAATTATTAGTTGTAAAATAGCTTAAACTATCTCCATTCACATTAATTATTGGTTTAGTCGGTAATGGTCTCCAAACAATACTTATAGTGTCTGAAACTGCTTTACAATCACTAGCATTGGTTACTTCCACATAAATTTGATTGGTAGTGTCAATAAAAATTGGGTTAGTTGTATCACCTGTTGACCACAAATAACTACTGTATGAGTTAGCATTTAATTGCACACTATCCCCATCACAAACATTTTTATCAGCACCAAGTGTTAAATAATAATTTGAATTATTTAATGCCGCAAAAGCATTGACTTTACCATAACCAAATGCAAAATTTGGAACAATACCAGTAAATGTATCTTGTTTTGCTGTACTCAATATTGCATTTTTTACTTCAGCCATTGTCGCATTTGGACATTTTTCAAAATATAAAGCCACTACCCCAGCAACCACTGGTGATGCCATTGAAGTCCCCCCATTTCTTCGATGCATTGCACCAAAAGCTACCCGCTCACGAGCAATTGGTCCAGCATTCATATTTGCAGTAATAACATCAGCAGAGTTAGGTCCTATCGTATAATCTCCCGTTGCGCCAATATCTGGTTTTAGAACACCTCTCCTATTCGGTCCTAAACTGGATGAATTAGCTTTTGCTCCTGGAGTTACTGGTACAATTCGTAATATAGAATCTACATCTAAATATGTTTTTCTGTTTACAAAGTTAGCCACAGTTAAAAGATTTGGATGACACTGAAAACTACTTACCATAGTTTGTGAAGAATCTGGTTTTGTATAATGAGCAATTGGAGGGTATTGTGTAATAGTTGGAAGTCCACTACTTACAATATCAGAAGTACCTAAGAGACTGGTTGACCAAAAATCAAATTGACCAGAACCAGTACTTAAAATACTAAAGTTGTAAGTATTTGAATCTGGTTCATTTAGCAATACTTGTAATAGGTATTTATCTCCTTGTAATTCTGCATAGGTTTCTACAACAGCTATAATATTAGACCCATTTTTTATCGTATCAGTAAAAGTTCCTAATCTATTTTTGATATTAAAAAAAGGTGTTCTACCTCTCTCTTCAAAAGTTCCATTTGGCAAGTTTGCACCAAAAGCATAATCAACATTATTAAAATCAATAGTATCTGACCAAACTTCATAAAATACAGAACCA